>PCCE01000045.1 GCA_002731575.1 Gammaproteobacteria bacterium
GAATCAGTGCGTATTCTTGCCCCAGTGCCCGGCAAAGGTACAGTCGGTATTGAAGTTCCAAACCGGATCGCACAGGCCGTATGTATGCGTGATATTGTAGAATCGAAATCATGGGCGGAAGCGAAGGCAGAAATTCCGATTGTACTCGGTAAGGATGTAACAGGTAAGCCAATGGTCACCGACCTAACTAAGATGCCACATGTCCTAATTGCCGGTTCCACTGGCTCTGGTAAGACCGTATGTATAAACGCAATTATAGCATCTTTATTGTATCACTCTGGCCCGGATGATTTACGTTTCATTATGGTCGACCCTAAAGTGGTCGAAATGCAAATGTACAATGCGCTACCGCATATGCTGATCCCCGTAGTGACCGAACCAAAAAAAGTACCGGGAGCATTGAAATGGTTACTCGCAGAGATGGAGCGCCGCTATCAAATTTTTGCCGCAGAAAATGTACGTAATATAGCTGGCTTTAACGCAAAGATCGCTAAAACCAAGGAAGAGAAAGAAAAAGCCGCAGCAATGGATGCCGAGATGACCGCTGAAGAGCGCGCAGCAGTCACCCAAGTGGAAGTTCCACGCGATGACGATGCCTTTGAAATTCCGCGCAAGAAGCTCCCATACATTGTCTGCGTCATAGATGAATTAGCGGACTTAATGATGGTTGCGCCAGCTGATATCGAAACGGGGATCGCGCGTTTGGCCCAGTTAGCACGAGCCGCGGGCATACACCTAATTCTCGCTACGCAGCGTCCATCCGTAAATGTGATTACCGGAGTTATAAAAGCTAATTTACCGAGCCGCATTTCTTTTAAAGTAGCCTCTAAGGTGGATAGTCGGACGATTTTAGATGGCGGTGGTGCGGAGGCACTCATCGGCAAGGGTGATATGCTTTTCATCCCGCCAGGAACATCTACCTTAGTGCGCGCACAAGGAGCCTTCGTTTCCGACGACGAGATTAATGGTATTGTTGAGTATCTAAAAGAGCACAATGAGCCACCTGTTTTTGCTGAATCGGTACAACAGCAAATAGATGCTGGCGGTGATGATAATGCTCCGACAGCGGGCACAGGAGAGTCGGACGGCGATGAATTACTTCCACAGGCAATCGATGTGCTGCGCGCGACTAAGCGCGCATCTACTTCGATGCTGCAGCGACGTCTACGCATTGGTTATAATCGCGCGGCTCGGCTAATGGAAGAGCTTGAAGATCGTGGTATAGTTGGTCCTGAGAATGGCTCTAGTCCACGCGAAATACTGGTGGACTTAGACACCATGTAGCAGCGCTTTAATCACCTTCGAGCGCTAGGTCTGGAATGTGATTAAATGCGATGCGTAGTGGTGCTGCCTGAGTGCAGCGCTGGGCTTCCATAGCATTTGCATAATAAAGTGTGCGACCGCCGTAGTCTTGATTGACCTGGTCCATGGTCTTTTGTAACTGCACTCTCCGGCGCTGCGCGGGTGCTTCAAATAGTGATGGCGTATGCGATTCGAGCGATTCGAGCTGCGCGAAAGTGATCGAGACTTTAGTTGGATTCGGAATATTTTTAGGATGGTTACTCCATACAGCATGGAGTAACTCGCTTAGTGTGACGCTGTCCTGCGTAGGAAAGCAGGCAGCTTGCGACGACCAGCGAATGTCAAAACCGAACTTAACGTGCACCTCCAGATAGCCAGTAAAGTAACCCATCGATCGCAGCCTACGACAGGCCTTTTGAAGCATCCTGTGCAAGGTCGCGTGCGCCCCATGTAGGGTGCGTAGGCGGGGAGGGAGTACATGAGAGTGACCAATGGTACGGCGCTGCGTAACTGCCGCAGGAAAGTCTACTCCGCGTAGAGCGAACCACATCCGATCGCCTTCGACAGAGCCCCAAATGCGGTGTAACTTACGCCTGCTTGCCTGGCACAGCGCTTGCATTGTAGTAATCCGTGCAGTTTGTAAGCGCCGCTGCATGGCCACGCCGATACCAGTGATAGAAGCCAGTTCGAAGGGATAAAGTTTTTCTGGTATTTCGTGAAAATCAAGGGTGGTCAGGCCATCGGGCTTTTCTAATTTACTCGCTAACTTGGCGAGAAAGCGATTAGGAGCGAGGCCAATAGACGCGCGAACATAAGGGCCGACCTCTTCAGCAAGGGCCGCTTTGATCAAACGTGCCTTTTTTGTAGCGGTGGCAAGTGGTTGCCAGTGCGGCGGCAATTTTCCATACATTTCATCAATCGAGAGGACTGCTTCGATATAAATAATTTTATGGATGAGCGCTTTGATCTGGTTGTGTAGCTCGATATAGCGCGCGTGGTTTGCTTCGACAAAAACAATCCCAGGGCAAAGGTAGCGCGCCTCGCGCACCGCAGTCCCAGTTTTTACTCCAAACGCCTTCGCCTCGTAGCTGGCAGCAATACAGCTCGTCGTATCTACACCAATACAGGGGACAACTCCGACAGGGCGCCCGCGTAATTGCGGCTGGCGTTGCTGTTCCACCGACGCATAAAAACTGTCAAAATCAATAAATAAATAGCGCAGAGCCATAACAGGTACAATAAGCGTGATATAGGTATAAATATGTTCACTATTGCAAAGGTAAAATGTTTCGATCCTTGCTTTTGTTCATCGGCACTTTAACTAGCGGCAATATGCAAAGTGAAAAAGTTAAACGTCGCTACATGATGGGAGTCGTTATGTTTCTGATGTTCTTGCCTCCCGGCATGTGGTTACCATCACTGCCAAATATTTTGGCAACCTATGAGGCGCGCTGGGTATTGCCTTATTTTACGGCGCTCACTCCATTTATAGGAATCTTCTCCGCGCTGTTATTTGCTGCTTTATCGGATCGTAAATTCGATGCGGGGCGCTTGCTGGGAATTCTTGGAATAACTGGAGCAGGTTTTGTCTGGCTTTCTTTTAGTTCCTTAGAATGGGGGTGGCATCCAGGATGGTTTCTGTTCTTCCAAAGTTGTAGTATGTTAATTTCAGCCCCAATGATTCCGCTGATAACCAAAATTAAATTAGCGAATCTATCGAATCCGGCAAAGAGCTTTCCGCTGTATTCAATTTGCGGCACAGTGGGCTGGCTGTGTGGGAGTATTTTAGTGAGTTTTTTAGCGCTCGATTATTCTGCTAAAGCCGGCCAGTTAGCAGTCGCTTTCAGGGTGGGAATGAGTCTTTTGTGTTTCGCTTTACCGGCCACGCCCCCAAAAGACTTAGCGAGCCGTGGTTGGGCTGCTATTTTAGGCTTACGTGCCTTCGGCTTACTTCGCGATGCAGAACTTCGACGCTTCTACCTTGCATCTGCCTTGCTGGCAATTCCAGGGGTTGCTCACTTTATGATCACCCCAACTTTACTTGCCGAGTTTGGTAGTGCATATCCGACTGCTCATATGTCTCTTGGTCAAGCCACTGAAGTAGCCGCGATGGTATTTCTAAGTCTTGTGGCCGGTCGTTTTCGTATGCGCTGGTTTCTAATCTGGGGCATGTCACTAGCTGTCTTGCGCTTTGGTCTATTTGCACTAGGCGCAGAGATGGGGGCGCTGACGCTTCTTTTTGTTGGTGTTGCGCTGCACGGCCCTGTCTATACATTTATGACTGTGGCGGGCAGAATATATCTAGATAAGCGAGTGCCCGAAGAGTTGCAGGGACAAGCGCAAGCCCTCTACAGCTTGATGGTATTTAGTGTCGCTGGAATTATCGGAGCCTTTGTCTGCGAATGGCTTTATCTAAGCGAAGTGGAAGGTGCGAGTGGATGGTTAAGCTTTTGGCTGGTGCTCAGCTTTTTAGCGGCAGTGCCATTAGTGTATTTTACTGTGGGAATCTTACGGCAGGCTGATGTAGAAGCTCGGTGAAGCGAATACAGGCTTAGCGAAAGAGGGCTAGCTGATCATCTTCACCGCCCGCACCCTCTTCAGATTGACTTTTGTTGAGGCGCTTGCGCAGTAAATTATGAGAAGAGTCATCGGCCTCGAGTCGCTCTAGAATGCTTTTCGCTCTGTCGATAACAGTGCTTGGTAGGCCTGCTAGGCGAGCGACCTGTATGCCGTAAGAGCGATCTGCGGCACCTTTAATGACTCGGCGAACAAAAATAATTTCATCGTTCCATTCTTTAACTGCGACGGAGTAGTTTTCCAGCCTACTAAGGGTTTTTGCTAATTGAGTGAGTTCATGGTAGTGAGTTGCAAACAAGGTGCGAGGCCCTGCGCTATCTTTGGGGTGTAGGTGTTCGATGACAGCCCAAGCGATAGAGAGACCATCATAGGTGCTCGTACCACGTCCTATTTCGTCTAGAATAACAAGGCTGCGCGCGGTAGCATTATTTAAAATATTTGCTGTTTCATTCATTTCGACCATGAAGGTCGAGTTACCTCGAGCGAGTTCATCGCTAGCGCCGACCCGCGAAAAAATTCGGTCAACTACTCCAATCTGACATTCTTTGGCAGGCACCCAAGCCCCCGACTGTGCCATCAATACTAGGAGAGCGACTTGTCGAATATAGGTGGACTTGCCTGCCATGTTTGGACCGGTAATAAGCGCAATTTGCGGAGCTGTAGCGTCTTGACTAAGGCTGCAGAGCGCACAGTCGTTGGGCACAAAAGCATGCGTGCCCGCGAGCCCTAAGCGCTGATTGCGCAGCATTTGCTCGACCACGGGATGGCGCCCTTGGTCAATTAGCAGCGAATCAGAAGAGTCTACAGATGGTTTGCAGTAGTCCCATTCGCGTGCGATGACTCCCCATCCAATTAAAACATCAATTTGTGCGAGTGCATGGGCAGTAACCTTGAGCTCTTCAGAGTGTTTGAGAATGACGACAATTAATTCATTAAATAACTCAATTTCGCGCGCGATGGCTTTCTCTTCGGCGTGTAAAATTTCTCGCTCTCTGTCCTTTAGCACATCATTAGTGTAGCGCTCGGCATTTTTCATCGTCTGCTTGCGAGCATAATCATCTGGGACAGAGTTAATATGGCTTTTTGTTACTTCGATAAAATATCCAAAAGCGCTATTATATCGAATGCGTAAATTCTTGATTCCGGTGCGCTCTTGCTCCGCTACTTCAAATTCTGTCAGCCATTTTTGGCTATCGCTCGTTAAACTTCTGTAGTGGTCAAGGGACTCGTCGTAGCCATCGCGAATGGAGCCGCCATCGTCAATTTTCCCAGGTAGTTCTTGTGCAAGGCTAGAGGATAATTGCTCACTAAGCGTATCAAAATTATGAATACAGCCTGCTAGGTCAGCAACTGGAGTGCCCGGAAACTCGAGAAGAGTACACGCGATTGAGGGCAGTACATGGAGCGTATCACGCACACCGCCAAGCTCCCTAGGATTTCGTAACCGATTTTGCAGGCGCCCGAGTATTCGCTCGATGTCACGAACTCCGCGTAAGACCGCTTGCAGCTCTGTGGCAAGCCCAGGCGTGCTAACAAATTCACCGACACAGTCTTGGCGGCGCTTAATTTCCTTAAGGTCTAGCTCGGGGGCGCACAGCCAGCGCTCTAGTAGCCTCGAACCTGCTGGCGTAACACTGCTATCCATTGCTGCAAGCAAGGATCCTTCGTGTGTATTTGCCGCCGATTTGAAAATTTCTAAATTACGTAAAGTTGCAGGGTCCAGTAGTAGTGTTTGATCACTGCGGTATTCGCGTAGCTGGCGTAAATTTTCTGGTTTTGCGCAGAGCGTTTCGGTAGCATAATAAACAAGCGCGCCTGCAGCGCCGAGCGCCGGATGTTTTATATCAATTCCAAAGCCTTCTAGGTTGAGAACTCCAAGTGCGCCTAAGACACTTTGCGCGCCAGTAGAGCGGTCAAAATTATAATCAGCAATTTCTGTTACGCTGCGTCCATCACAAAGATGCTGATAGAGCTCATTAAAACTGGAGCTTGGATGCGCTTGACTCCAGTGTTTGGCAGCGTTTTCTGGGACGAGTATTTCACGTGGATTAAAGCCCTCAAAAGCCGCAAATAAACTTTCTGGAGTCGACTCCGTAGCGAGGTAGAATTCTCCAGTAGTTAGGTCGAGCCAAGCTGCATGTAAGACGTCTCTGTCTAAATTTAACGCGAGCAAGAAGTGGTTCTTTTGCGCCTCAATTTGTGAATCCGCTAGGCGTGTACCTGGCGTGATAATGCGAGTTAACTGACGCTTGACGAGCTTGCCTGGTTGAGGGGTTTCTACTTGATCGCATATGGCGACCTTTATTCCGTGGTCGAGTAACTTTTGAATATAGCTGTCAGCTGCATGAAAGGGCATGCCAGCCATGGGCATACCGTGCCGATGCGTTAGTGTAATACCGAGTAGCTTTGCGCCGCGCTCGGCGTCTTGTAAAAAGATTTCATAAAAATCGCCCAAGCGAAACAGCAGGAGTGTATCATCAGAGAGTTGGGCACGAATTTCGTGCCACTGCTGCATCATTGGGGTGAGTTTCTTTTCGGTCATTGAATGAATAAACGACCGATAAAAGACAGTCTCTGCATGTAGATCAATACTGATGCGCACAGATTTTTAAAGAGGGCATTGAATAAGCGGTAACTGTGTGCATCAATTGATTACTTATGGCAGTAAAGCTACACCACGTTTGTTTTGAAAATACCGGTGCACCCGCTATCGTTTTGTTGCACGGCCTGCTTGGGTCCAGTCGAAATTGGATGACGATTGCCAAGGAGTTGCACGCAGACTATGCTGTGCATCTTCTAGACATGCGTAACCATGGCCAGTCTCCGCATGCCGATTCTATGCGGTGGAGCGAACTAGTTGCGGATTTAAAAGCTTATTTAGTCGCAGAAAATATAGATCGTATACACTTAGTTGGGCACAGCTTGGGCGGCAAAGTTGCGATGCGATTCGCCTGTGAATACCCAGATCTAGTGGATCGCTTAGTGATTGTAGATATCGCCGCGAAAGCGTACCCACCGTATAATGATGCTGAGTTTCGAGCCATGTTGTCGATTGACGTGGGCGAGCTGTCGAGTCGCAAGCAGGCAGAGGAGCTACTCGAGCCACTGGTGCCTGAATGGGCAATGCGCCAGTTTTTACTGACAAACCTTGTACGCAACCAGGAGTTAGGCAGCTATCGCTGGCAAATTAATCTGCAGTCCTTGCATGCCAGCCTTCCTCATCTTCGGGAAGATCCATTGCTAGAAGAGCATCGCTTTGAGAATCCTGTGCTCCTGCTGCGCGCAGGGAAATCTAATTTTATTGAGGATACCGATATAGAAGCAATGCAAAGCAAATTCCCTCGACTAGAAGAAGTGACGATTCCTGGGGCTGGTCATAATGTTCACGTGGATGATCGCCGAGCTTTCATGGCCGCCTTGCAGGGATGGATGTAAATAAAGGAGCTCCAGGAAAAAGCGTCGTATTATTTTGCACCTTTTGATCTTCTAGGTTCTATTACATGCATGAGTACGATTGTAAATTCTGAAGCAAAAAAGGTAGCATCTGCTGGCTTTGCTGAGGTGTACGATCCTGTGAAACCTTACTTATCGGCGCTAGATTCATTTTTGTTGGAGCAGGTAGCGACTCTTGAGCCAGAGGTGCAGGAGCATGCGCACTATGTTTTAGGGCACAGTGGGAAGCGATTAAGACCAATGCTAGTTGCATATAGCGGCTGGTCGGAGGATGGCATAGAGAACAATGCTGAAATGGTTCAATTAGGCGCTGTGATCGAACTAGTCCACTTAGCGACATTAGTGCATGACGATATCTTAGACGGTGCGGATACGCGCCACCGCCAAGAGACTGCTTCTAAAAAATACGGTCCTGCTGCGGCAGTGCTAATAGGAGATGTACTCTTTTCGCATGCACTTAAACTGGCGGCGGAGTTTGATACCAATGCAGTGTGCCGATCGGTAGCACATGCGACAGCGCGCGTTTGCGCTGGCGAAATTGCGCAAACCTACCAGCGCGGTGAAGTGAATTACAGTCGTGAATTTTACTACCGCGTCATTCAACTAAAGACGGCAGAGCTCTTCGAGGTCGCCTGCCAGTTAGGAGCTCAAATCTCTGGGCAGCCGAGCGTCTTTTGTGAGGCAGCTGGCCAGTTCGGGCGCCATCTAGGGATGGCTTATCAAATGTTTGATGATCTAGTGGATTTATATGCGGAGGAATCAATGATCGGTAAGACCCTCGGAACCGATCTTAAGAAAGGTAAGTTCACGCTCCCCTTATTGCTACTTTTAGAATCGTTACCAGTGGCGGAGAGAGAGTCTTTATTAACTCGCTATAAGCAGGGGGATTCGACTGTGGCAGCAGTCTTTAGTAA
>PCCE01000046.1 GCA_002731575.1 Gammaproteobacteria bacterium
GCTGAATGAAAGTCGCTCTTGGCTGGCAGAGCGAGATTTTGCGCGAAAATCGCGCCTTTCTTGAGCAGCTACCTGACCTAGCATCGGAGCACTTAGATCAGCTAACGGTGATTGCAGGTCACCCAATTTACGAAATCAGCGACGGCATTGAGAAGACCGGGACTAATTTGGCAATAATGGGGGTGCACAATCGCAAAGGCTTAGAGAGATTGTTAGGCTCGACTACCAATGGTGTGCTCAATTCAACTCACTGCGACGTTTTGGCCGTTCATCCCGATGGCGATGCCAATGCCTACCGCCGTGTTCTTATCGCAGTAGATACGTCGGGTCTCCTTGATCAGGTTCTCGCAACTGCGACACACTACACCGAAGTTGCTGAACGCATCGATATTGTGTCGGTTATTGTGCCATTAAATATGGCTTTCCCTTCCCCTGAGGCCGCTATAGGGTTACAACCATCGTTTGCAGCGTTGACTGAGGACATCAAGACACAAGCCACAGCAAAAATTACTGCAGCAGCCGAAACCGCCGGTCTGTCCAACCGAGCCGTGAACATTCGTGTGGGCGACCCTCGGGATGAAATTATCGCTGCTGCGAATGAAATGCAGGCCAACCTTATCGTTATGGGCAGTAATACCCACAGTGCCGTGAATCGTTTGCTGCTGGGTTCCACCGCCCGAGGCGTACTTAACCATACGCCCTGCTATGTCATGGTCTGTCGTCAGCGATAACCCGCAGCAACGAACAATAACGGCGCCAAAAAGGACCTAGGCTAAATATCTGGTGAGTTAACTCGGGTAGCGTCGACTCTGCGAACATCCACGCAGAGCCGCACTAAACCGGAGCTACCACAAACAACAAGTCACCCTCATTAACCTGTTGGCCATTACTCATATTCACCCGAGTCACCCGATAGCGTTTGGCAGAATCGTAGATTTCGCCATCGGCATTAAAATCTTTTAGCGCAACGGGGTTGAAGATCTTCATGGCCTCAAGTTGGCATAGGGTATGGGTCAAATCGATAACATCGCCAACGCTGACGTATTCCGGTTCCGAGGGCGACGGCGTGTTGTAGAAAATCGCTGTGGCAGGTGCCAGTACTTTGAGTTCGTCCGTGCCGTCGATAAGTACGCTTTCGCGGTCGATACCACTTCCCGCACTACCGCTACTGGCGTCGATGTCTGCGATCAGCTTTTCAATGTCGGTACGCTGCAGAAGCTGGGGCAAATAGTCGGTATCGTACTTGCCCTTACGGAACACGTCGTCGGCCAAGATCAGTCGCAGCAGTGGAATGTTGGTGCAAATACCAGAGATGATAACGCGACCCAGATAGTCGATAAGCTTGTCTGCCGCAGCGTTACGATTCTTCGCGTGCACAATGATTTGCGCCACCATACTGTCGTAGTAGGGTGAGATGAACTTGCCCGGTCCCACAGTAGTGATGATCTCTACACCCTCTTCTTCCGGGAACACGCATTCGGTTACTTCGCCTGGGTGCGGCCGAAAGGCCAGCGTCCCGTCGGCCTGCTGTAAAATACGTTCGGCGTTAATCCGTGCCTCAATGGAATAGCCACTGGGCTTAATTTTCAGATCGGCAATAGACTCGCCTGATGCAATACGGAATTGCTCGGCGACAATGTTCACCCCAGAGGTCCACTCGGTAACCGGGTGTTCGACTTGCAGTCGGGTGTTCATTTCCATGAAGTAAACGGCGTCAGACTTTAGGTCGTAGATAAACTCCACTGTGCCCGCACCGACGTAGCCTACTTCGTTGGCAATATCCGCTGTGGAACGGGTCACCGTGTCCAGCAGCTTTTTGGGCAACATGGTGGAGCCGGATTCTTCGATCACCTTCTGCTTATCGCGCTGCACGCTGCAATCGCGAATACCCAGCACATGGGTATTGCCGTGGGTGTCACGCAGTAGTTGGGCTTCAATATGCCGCAGCGACGTCACGTATTTTTCTAAATAGACGTCACCGTTACCAAAAGCGCTGCGGGCTTCCACACCTACCCGGAAAAATAACTGCTCAAACTCTTCCGGGCCATTGACCAGTTGAATGCCCTTACCGCCGCCGCCGTGGACGGCCTTGATCAGAATTGGATAACCAATTTCTTCGGCCACCACCGCAGCTTTTTCCACATCGGTCATAATGCCGTGGCTACCGGGTACCACCGGCACCTTTAGTCTGATGGAGGTGTTGATGGCATTTGATTTATTGCCCATGGTCTCCATGCTTCGCACCGGAGGGCCAATAAAGTTAATGCCCCGATTACGCACCATGTCAGCAAAATCTGAATTCTCGGACAGGAAGCCAATGCCCGGATGCAAGCTGTCCACCCCCTGCATCTGCGCCACATTAAGCACGCTCATGGCGTTGAGATAACTCTCGTCTGGGGTATTGCCGCCAATGCAGACCAAGGTGTCTTGCGCGCGCAGCTGTTCTGCTGCCATGGACTCCATATCCGGATCGCTCTGCACTAGTACCACCTCGATATCCTGCTGCTGTGCGATGCGGATCAGCTTAGCTGCAGTACAGCCGCGGGCGTGGATCAACACTTTTTTCACTGGCTTGATCAAATCTTCCGGCGCAAATACTTCACGCTGGGCGACTACAATTGGGCGCTGTTGCGCCAGACCACCGCTTAGCACTCGCTCTACTACATCCTCTACTGCTTCTTGGGGCGCAGGTATGGTGGGATCGACACCGCGCAGCTGCTCGTCCAACTCAGGATAAAAAGGGTGCTCTACCAAGCCCTGCATGGAACCAGCGGTGGTCAGCAAGTAATTCGATAAAATGGACTTCAGCGGCAGATTCGATGACACCACAATCTGTCCGGCGAAGGGCATACTGGTACCGGAGAAGTAATAGGTTTGCACCAAGGGATGGGTCACAAAACTGGCTTGGGCCCCGCCGGTGCAGTCACCAAAACCAAATACGATAACCGGTAGGTCGTGGTCGCGCACAAAGCGAGTAATGCGGTCATTCACCGCCGCCATGGAGAACAACGCTCCGGCACCCTCCTTGGTTTGCATGCCGCCAGAGGAAATGAAGCACACCACGGGCAGGCTTTGCTCGGCGCATTCCACCAGCAGACGAATAACTTTCTCTGCACTGGCCATATCAAAGGCACCGGCCTGAAACTGCACGTTAGAAATCACTACTCCAACACGGGCTTTTGACCCCGTGTTGAATTCGCCGATACCTGTAACCACTCCGCAGGGCGGTAGCTCTTTATTCAACGCGCCTTCTATTGACAGACGAAAGCCAGGAAACGAGCAGGGATCGGAACTGAGTAAGTCGTCGTAGCGACTTTCCCAGTTCGTGAAGTAACGATCGATAATGTCCTGATAGCTGAATTTGGTGGTGGCTTTGACTTCCCGCAACACGCGCTGGATCTGCAGGTCGTTGTAGGCCATGTCCAAGCGATTCCAAAAATCCTTGCGGCGTCCAATGTTGCGCGGCGCGATTTTTCCCTGATATGGCTTACCTTCCGATTGGGCAGTTAGGTAGCTTTGCAACAGGGTAGTAAACAGGTAGGTCACCACAACAAACAGCGCATCGGATAAATGGGTAAAGCTGAGTTTCTTCCACTCTTCAACGGTCTGAAAAAACTCCTCGCTTTTGGGCATTTTCGCCACTCGCCCATACCACTCGAGTAGGCGCGTTTGATTCTCAGCAAGGCCATCCTCAGGCACAGCGGCCTGCAATGACCCCTGCAAAAACTCGCCCAAAGATTGTTCCGACAGCGACTGCGAGGCCTGAGCTTCTTGGGCTACGCTTTCCAGCCGCGACAGCGCCTGATCGTAAACGCCATCGAACAACAGCAAGTTTTCGCATTCACGAATAAAGTCCAGACGCAGGTCATCGTGCAGCAGCACATCCAGCACGTTCATATCGGCAATGGCTACAGGCATGGTGCGCTGCACTAGGGCCGGGATAAATTCGGGCAATGCTGCGGCCAAAAACGCTCGGTTGGCTTGGATGTCTGTTGCGCCTTGGGCACCGTCTAACCGAGCGCCTGTAATCACCAGATTCAACTCAGCCATTAGCTGCTTGGCCACATAGCTTTCCGAGGCGCCGTCTTCGCTGAGCAGCTTGCGCCCTTCGTAAGAGAAATTTTGCCGCAGCAACGCCAGCAACTCGTCGTTGCTGCGAATGGCCTTGAGCAACCCTCGCGGCGAGTTGACGGAATCCACCTGCAGAATTTGGCGAGTATCCACAACGCTGTGCAAATACTCCCGCAGAGCGGTGAGATTGCCTGCTGCCTCGCGCTTCCAGCGGTTGTATAGGAACGCGCCGAAGGCCGAGATCACTGTGTTACGAGCTGTCTCAAAGTTTTGCTTTGGCTCGCCAAAAATTATTTGCGCGATGCGGCCACGCTCATCGTTAACCGCCTGACGCTTGTCTAAGTAGTTGCGCCACGCTTTTGCTAAGCCATCGTCATAGACCACCTTGTCTGGATCTTGCAGCCAGTGCAAAAAGGTTTGCCGCCGCTCGCGATCGGCGCGTATGTGCAGCTCGCCAGAAGGCATCTCTTGGGGAGCTAAACGCCCGTACTGCTTTGTACTGGTGGCCTTAATGCGTTTGCGCACGCGTAAATACCGCAAGTAGCGAAACGCGATGCCGAATACGTTGAGGTATTCGGTGGGGTTTTTCGAGCCGCTAAAAGTCACTGAGCCAGAAGCCTGCTGGGGCTCGGCGTTGCCGTCATCTTTCAAATAGCGCAGCAGGCTTTGCCGATAGTGATCGAGGATATAGGGGTTCTCGGCGACGAACTCTGCGGTTTGGCTTTCAATGTTGATCAAACTGCCAACGATAGCCGAGCGCAGGTTTTCGATTTTCTCCGGCGAATCCGTTGGGCTGTAGTCGACAATGGCGTCAATATTGCCTTGAGCATGCAGTTCCGGTGCCGAAACACCCACATACTTAGCGCACTCTTGCCATGACAGATTCAAACGTCGCGCAATACTCGCCAAGCCCGCCGGTTGAATGGTGCTAAACACGCCGTCACGCAAAGACAAAATTAGGTTACTGGCGGCTAGCGGAATGGCCCCGCCGGAGTAGCCTACGCCAAAGATAATGCCCACGTTTGGCACATGCACATTGCTCATGGCGGTGATCAAACGCGAAATACTGTGGGCCTGATTATTGGCGTTGGCTTCTTCTCCAGCGTCTGCGCCGGGGGTATCCATGAAGGTGACAATTGGTACCAGTCTAGCCGAGCAATATTCGGCAAATTCTACTGCCAGCAAATGATGCTGGGGCATCCAACTGCCCAGCTCGGTTGAGCGGTCTTGGGCGATAAAGCCAATTTGGCGACTCTGACCGCCACCAAAATCCATTTCGACAACAGCCTGAAAATAAGGGCCGCTACTCTTTTCCTCCACCAACTTGCCCAGTTGACGAACGATTTCTGGTGCCGCCTTACGTCCTTGAGCCTCTGCTGGGGCAATAACCTGCTCTACATAGGTATCTATGTCCAACGTCCCTATCGTTTCGTTGAGCTGGTTAACTTCGCGCTGAGAAAGTAGACCCGGAGCCGGTTTTTGCTCTAGATCGGTGTTCGGGAAGGATGAAAACTCCTGTGCCAAGCTCTCCGCAATAAAGAACAGGCGATCCCCTTCAATCACTTGATTTGCCACGATTTTGGACTGTCCCGGAAATGAGAGTACTCTAGCCACTTGTTAGATCATGCGCAATTGAACCCATGCCCGATATCCGTGTTGCAGTCCTCACAATTTCCGATACCCGAAGCCTTACCGATGACAAATCTGGTGACCTGCTGACGGCCTTTATCCACGCTGATGAACACCACCTTGCGGACCGTCGTTTAGTGCCTGATGACATCTACGCCATACGCGCCCAAGTCTCTCAGTGGATTGCCGACCCGCAGGTACAGGTTGTGGTCACCACCGGCGGCACCGGCTTCACTGGCCGTGACAGTACGCCAGAGGCGCTTACCCCCCTGTTTGATAAGCATATTGAGGGTTTTGGCGAGCTATTTAGGCAGTTGTCTTACGAGGACATTGGTACTTCGACCATTCAGTCCCGGGCTGTGGGCGGCATGGCAAACGGCACCCTTATCTTCAGCCTGCCAGGCTCTGCAGGGGCGGTGACCATGGGCTGGGAAAAAATTCTGCACAATCAGCTGGATATTAACTTTAGACCCTGCAACTTCGCCGAGCTGATACCACGTTTTCTTGAGCGCTGAAGCCTGCCGCAAAAATGGCCACAGGCCCGTAACTTGAGCGCAATAACGTAAGCCCCGCACTGGCTGCCAAGGTCTTGCGCCAGTACACTGCCCAATCGGATTCGTGATGTTTTATCGGGGAGCAACTAGGAGTTATTGCATGAGCGAACCTATTTACATACTTGGCGCAGCGCGCACACCAATTGGCAGCTTTCAGGGCACCTTGGCGAAACAAAGCGCGCCAGCATTGGGGGCTCATGCGATTAAGGGCGCACTGAGCAATGCCGGTGCAGACCCCAGCGAAGTAAACGAAGTGATTATGGGCAACGTGGTTAGCGCGGGACTGAAGCAGGCCCCGGCACGCCAAGCCATGCGCATGGCCGAACTGCCCGATGGCGTTGCCGCTACCACCCTGAACAAGGTCTGCGGCTCTGGCATGAAAGCCACCATGATGGCAATGGACCTGATCGCTGCAGGCAGCGCTGACACGGTGGTTGCAGGCGGCATGGAGAGCATGAGCAATGCCCCCTACCTGTTACCAAAAGCCCGTGCCGGCCTGCGCATGGGTCATTCAGGCATGCAGGACTCACTGTTCACAGACGGTCTAGAGGATGCAGAAACTGGTGGTTCCATGGGCTCCTTTGCCCAATCTACGGCGGATGACCATCAACTGACCCGCGAAGCCATGGACGCCTACGCTATTGAGTCGGTGAACCGCGCGCTGCAAGCCATTACTGGCCAAAGCCTGGCAGCAGAAATATCACCCATGGACATAGACGGCGTCAGCATTGCTGACGATGAACAACCGGGTAAGGCCAAGGTCGACCGCATTCCGACCCTGCGTCCGGCGTTCAAGAGCGATGGCACCATTACTGCCGCCAACGCCTCGTCAATTTCTGACGGCGCATCGGCACTGGTGTTAACCCGAGAAAGCCAGCTTAATGGCCGCGACCCGCTGGCGCGAATCGTCGCCCACAGCACCCACTCTATTCATCCTAGCGAGTTCACCTTGGCACCCATTGGTGCCATTGAAAAGCTGCTGGAAAAAACCGGCTGGAACGCGGATTCCGTAGACCTATTCGAAATCAACGAAGCCTTTGCCATGGTAACAATGTTGACCATGCAGGCCCTGAACCTGCCCCATGAAAAGGTCAACATTTACGGTGGCGCCTGCGCTCAGGGTCATCCGATCGGCTCTACCGGCAGCCGCCTAATTGTTACCCTCGCCCACGCCATGCAGCAGCACGGCAAGCAACGTGGCATTGCCGCTTTGTGCATTGGCGGCGGTGAGGCCACTGCAGTTGCGCTGGAACGCAGCTAAACGACCATTGACGGCCCGCGATGAGTCAGGGCACTGAACAGGAAGATTTTGTGAGTCTAATTTTGTGAGCCAGCACCGCACCCCCCTACCCATTATTGTTGGCTGCGGTGGTATCAACCCAGCTGGACGTGTGTCGTTTCATCACGCCTACAGACGGCTCGTACTAGATTCGCTGCCGGAATCGGTTCGTGATGCCACCCTTGCCAGTCTGGCTCAACTCATGGGTCTGCAGCAGGACAAGACAGCACCAATAGCTGCAGACACACGCCAGCAAATTCTCGATGGCACTCTGGTGCGTAAAATCGAGCATTTCGATGTTGAGCGCACGCTTTGGCACAATGCGGTAACCCTCGGGCAATCTGGCGCTGCCGAGCAAAGTTTTGTGGTGGCCAAACGACAGCTACCACAAACCCTGCCAGAGGGCTGGACTGTCAACGTATTGGACGACAAGCAAGTGCGAGTGAGCTGCAGCGGCGATATCAATGTACTGGTGCCCGACTTTCGACCCAGCAAGGTGACCAGTGCCGGGCAGCTGCCCACAGGCTTTGATCCTGCAGCCCTATACGCCAGCCGCAGCCATCCTCGGGGTCTGCAAATGACCGTTTATGGCGCTTCCGATGCGCTGCGCTCTACGGGCTTTGCTATCGATGAACTGAAAAATATGGTCCACCCAGACCAAATTGGGGTGTATTCCGGCTCCGCCATGGGGCAGATGGATCAAGACGGCTACGCAGGACTGCTACAAAACCCGCTAGCGGGCAAAAGACCAACGGCCAAAAATACCGCCTTAGCCTTACCGGAAATGCCTGGCGACTTCGTCAATGCCTACGTGCTGGGGTCTGTAGGTGAGACCGCTGGAATTATCGGCGCCTGCGCCACGTTTTTGTACAACGTCAAACGCGGGATGGACGAAATTCGCAGCGGCAGCAAGCGCATTGTTATGGTGGGCAACGCCGAAGCGCCCATTACACAAGGAGTGATCGAAGGCTATCGCACCATGGGCGCGCTGGCCGAAGACGAAGCGCTGATGGCGCTGGACGGTGCGAGCCAAGTGAACAACCGTCGGGCCTGTCGCCCCTTTTCCGACAACGCGGGTTTTACCGTTGCAGAGTCCTCCGTATGGATTGTGCTTATGGACGACGCGCTGGCCATGGAAAGTGGCGCCCGGGTACTCGGCTCAGTAGGCGATGTTTTTGTTAACGCCGACGGCTATAAAAAGTCGATTCCCGGCCCGGGTATCGGCAACTATGTGACTGTGGCCAAGGCCATGGCGGCAGCACGCAACATACTGGGCGAAGAAGGCCTGCGTCATAGCACCTATATGCACGCTCACGGCACAGGAACACCGCAGAATCGGGTCACAGAATCCGCCATTATGAGTGAACTTGCTGGGACCTTTGGCATCCCGCGCTTTACCATCGCGGCGATCAAGTCCTATCTCGGACACTCACTGGCCCCGGCAGGCGGCGATCAACTGTCGGCCATTCTTGGAGCATGGCAAGACGGCATCATTCCCGGCATCAAGACCATCGACCATATTGCCGATGACGTAGCCCAAACCGATTTACACTTCCCCATGCAGGACGAAGAACGCGATTCGACCGACATGCGTGGAGCCTTTGTGAACTCCAAGGGTTTTGGCGGCAACAACGCCACAGGTTTCTTTATGTCGCCCCAGCAGACTGAGCAAATGCTCGAAAAACGCTATGGCAAACAAGCCTATACTGCCGCCCAAACGCGCCAAGAAACGACGCTGGGCAAGGCTCACGAATATAATGATGTAGCCGACAGCGGCAGCATTGCACCCATTTACCGCTTCGGCGAGGGAGTACTGGAGGGCAAGGATTTAGACATCGGCCCAAATGATATTAAGGTGCCAGGGTTTGCCCAGAGTATTAAGTTCAGCGATACCAACCCGTTTGAGGATATGACCTAGGTCAAACAGATGGTCGAAGTAACTAGGCCAGAGACCTGAGCTTGACTGCATCCACAGCCTTAGCTAGACGCGCTGCCTAAAACGCAAGCAGACCAACTCGCCTGCATTGGTCAATGCAGTATGCCCTTAAGCTCAGACATCACCCCCTCTATACGAGACTTGGCCTTGCCGCGCAGTATTGGCTGGGGGGTCAACTGCACGCATTGTGCATATTCTTCCAACGCAGCCTCTGCTTGTCCCATCCGCTGCCGATACTCGCCTCGCTCAAAGTGCACCAAGGCAGATATGTCGTCGGTCTGCTGCATCATGGCCAACTGATAGTCCGTTGCGGCCAGCGCTGCGGGCCAGTTTTGTAGCTGCAAATAGTAGGCCTTCAGGTTGTTGAGCATGCGAAAGCCCATGCTCAGAGGACCGGCCTTGGCAAGCATTTGCTGCAAAGAACCACCAGCCGGTACCGGCAAACTTTCGGCGGGCACAATGGCCAGCGCCAGCGGATCAATTAAATTGTCGTCAACGCGCAGCAAAAAATGCCCGGGGAAATTAATGCCGTGAGCCTGCATTCCCAGCTGACGCGCCAAGGTAATAATCACCACGGCTATAACAATGGGCAGTCCCTGCCGCTGTTGCAGCAACCAATCAATACTGCTGTGGGTCAGATCAACCGCGGTCAGCGGCTTTTGGCCAAAGCCTCTGTCTCGCAGCAGCGCCAGTACTCCCTCAATATCATTGATTCCCTGAGCCTCGGCATCGCCAAGTAATGCCTGCATCTGCTGCTCCACCCGGCGCGGATCAAGCTGCTCGTCTATCACCGTCGCAATAAGCAGCGCTACCGCCAATTCTTCGGCTGGATCTTCAGCCAACCGAGCAAAGGCTGCCAGCAACTCGGCTTGGTTGGGGTGCTGAGCTGCAGTTGCTGACTCTGGGACCTCCGATGGAGGCGTCTCGTCACTCACGCGGGTTAGTGCTCACGGGTTTTGCTGAACACCACATCGGGCCAGCGGTCTTGGATAACCTGCAAGTTCACCCGACTGGTGGCCAAATACGTGAGATAGCCACCGCCATCGATGGCTAGATTTTCTTGGTTCTTTTTCCGGAAGTCGGCGAGCATTTTGTCGTCGTCGCAGCGAATCCAGCGAGCGGTAAAGGTACTGGTGTTCTCCCAAATACATTCGGCCCGATACTCATCACGCAGGCGGAACGCCACCACATCGAATTGCAGCACACCGACTGCGCCCACAATCAGCTCGTTTTTGGCCAGCGGCTTAAACATTTGGGTAGCGCCCTCCTCTGCCAACTGCTGCACACCTTTTTCCAGCTGCTTGCTACGCAGGGGATCACGCACGCGTACCCGACGGAATAGTTCTGGGGCAAAATTGGGGATGCCCACAAACTCGTGGTTTTCGCCTTCGGAAAAAGCGTCACCAATTTGAATGGTGCCATGATTGTGCAGACCAATAATGTCGCCGGCATAGGCTTCCTCGGTTTGTACTCGGTCGCCGGCCATAAAGGTTACGGCGTCGGCGATACGCACATCCTTACCCAAGCGCTGATGACGCAACTTCATACCTTGTCGGTAGGTACCCGAGCAGACCCGTAGAAAGGCAATACGGTCTCGATGCTTGGGATCCATATTCGCCTGAATTTTGAACACGAAGCCAGAAAAGGCTTTCTCATCAGGCACTATGACCCGCTCATGAGTAGCCCGAGGTTGCGGCTTCGGTGCCTGCTCTACAAAGCCGTCGAGCATTTGCTGTACGCCAAAGTTGCCCAGCGCGGTACCAAAA
>PCCE01000047.1 GCA_002731575.1 Gammaproteobacteria bacterium
GGCAGCGAGTTAACCAGCATGCTTTCCAGCAGTCCGCCGAGTATCAACACCACAAACTTCGTTACAAAGTAAGTCACCAGCAGAATTATGGCTACGCCAATGATGTTTGGCACCGCTGCCATCAAATCATTAATCATGCTGGATGCGGGTACAGAAATAGCAGGAATGTTCAGCACGCCTAGAGCCGCCACTACGATAGGCAGCAATATCGCACCAAAAACTAAGGCACCAACAAACTTGGATATTTTCACATCATCGTTGCCGGTGCGCGCCGCTATCTGCTGATCTACCTTGCCCAGCGCCATGCCTACCAGTTCAGAAACCAGCTTGACCAGAATCCAACCAACGTAACCAATAATGCCCGCGCCAATAATGTTGGGTATGACTCCTAAAAATTGCGTCATCATGTCTTCAAGGGGCGCCAGCACATCGACTAAATCGAAATGCCGCAACACGGCCATGAGCACGAAGATGGTAAGCAGGGCTTTGACCAAGGAAGCTATGGGAGTATCTAGCTGATTGTCAGCCAAAAAACCCACAGCACCCAGCAGGCGCCCAACAATGCCCGAAATTATTTTTACTACAAACAAACCAATGATCAGAATGGCGAGGCCAATCAGTGCGTTGCCCAACACACCCGAAGCCGCTGGCCCGAGAAATTCTGTCATATTTTCAATTAAGTTATCCAAGTCGATATCTCCTGTCTTTATCTACATCAGCAAGCAACAGGACATCTCTCGAGTATTTGCCGAAATCCCAAACGGTTAGAATAATTTGTTCTCCTTGCCCCCTGACCGATTGAACCTATCTTGATGGCTTGCAGAAGTAGCCGGAGGCAATGGGGTTTTCCGTAAAGTTGTGGCGCGGTTGGCATCTGCCTTGGCTAAACAGGCGCTGACTAAGCCTTGCGTGGGTAGCAAACAACACCTCGGCCTTGATTCGATAACAAAGAAGCCGCCCAAACTTTTAAGACCAATGCCATCAGGAGGAAGGGCAGCACAAAAAAACCGCCTTTGTTATGGTCGGCCTCCACGTTTAAACAAGCCGATCACTATGCGTTGCAATTTCATTCTCTTACCCTTGCGCGTTGTTCTATCCCTAAGTTTGTTAGCAGCCAACCAATGGGCGCTCGCCAACGATAGCGCGACATATCAGGTTGACGGCCTCAGCGCCGAAGCCGAAATCATTGTCGATCAGTATGGTGTGCCGCATATCTATGCCAACGATCATTACGATGTCTTCTTCGTGCAGGGCTTCAACGCCGCCCGCGACCGTCTGTGGCAAATCGACCTGTGGAAACGTCGCGGCTTGGGTCAGCTGGCGGAAATTTTAGGCGCGTCCTATGTAGACCAAGACAAAGCCGCGCGCATGTTTGTTTACCGTGGCGACATGTACGCCGAGTGGTTAGCCTACGGCAATGACGCTAAGCGCATCGCCGAGTCTTTTACCGCCGGCATTAATGCCTTTATTAAGGTCGCCAAGACCAATGCGGATTTGATGCCTGTTGAGTTTGGTTTACTGGGTTACCAACCCAGCCAGTGGCATGCCGACGACGTCGTACGCATACGCAGCAACGGTCTGTGGCGCAATGTCGTCACCGAGGTATGGCGTGCCCAGCTCGCCTGCGCGGACCAAGCAGAACTGGCGGCCCGCTGGCTAAAACTGGAGCCAACTTGGCAGACCCAAACCCCTGCGGGATTAGACCCATGCGTAATTCCCGACAACGTCTTAGACAACTATCTGCTAGCGACCGCGTCAGTAAATTTCGACGATCTCAGTCCGCCGCAACGCATGGCCAAGGCGCTAACCAAGGCTAAGCGGGACGCCCACAAACTCGATGTAGGCAGCAACAACTGGGTAGTCACCGGATCACGCACCACTACCGGACGCCCAATTTTGGCCGACGACCCTCATCGCAGCCATGCGGTGCCATCGCTGCGCTATGTGGCACACCTAAACGGCCCGGGTATCAATGTCATTGGCGCAGGCGAACCAGCATTGCCGGGTATCTCCATTGGCCACAACGATAAAATCGCCTTTGGCCTGACGATTTTTCCCATCGACCAAGAAGACCTATACGTCTACGAGAAGAAACGCGGCGGCTACCTGTACCAGGGCGATGTGGAACCCTTCACACAGCGCGGAGAGACTGTCGCCGTTAAGAACGGCAAGGCACAAAGCGTGACGCTTAAATTTACCCGCCATGGCCCGGTGATTGCCGAAACCAAAAAACACGCCTTTGCCGTGCGCGCCGCGTGGCTGCAGCCCGGCATGGCCCCCTACTTTGGCAGTATCGAATACATGCGCGCTGAGAACTTCCGCGAATTTGTCGGTGCCCTGAATCGCTGGGGGGCACCCTCAGAAAATCAGGTATACGCGGACATCGACGGCAACATTGGTTACAAACCCGCTGGCCGTTTCCCCAAGCGCGACAACTGGGACGGCCTAATGCCGGTGCCCGGCGACGGCAGTTACGAATGGGACGGCTATTTCGATATGGACGTACTCCCCGAGGAGTACAACCCGGAGCGCGGCTTCAGTGGCACCGCCAACGCCATGAGCCTACCCGACGACTACCCAATTAAGAAATACAAAGTAGGTTTTGAATGGTCGGCCCCTTGGCGCTACAAGCGGTTGTGGGAGTACCTTGATCTACCTGAACCTCATAGCATGCAGGATTCACTCGACCTGCAGCGAGACTACCACTCAGTGCTCGCGCGGCGGGTACTTGCCCTGCTGCCCAACTTGGCCGAGACCAATGCCGATAGCGGCGGCGGGCTATTGGCCGCTTGGGATCAGCGGCTGGAAGCAGACAGCGCGGCGGCTGCCCTGTGGAGTGTTTGGTATAACCGACATTTAAACCCGGCCCTTGGTCGTCATCTAAGCCAAACCTTGGCGCAGAGCGACACACCGCCTACCGATAAACCACTGTCCACTCTGACGGTGCTAGAGGTGCTGGCGACCCCGGCAGGTCAGGCACAGGCAGTAACCAGCCTGCGCGAGGCATGGGCTGCCACGGAGTTATTACTTGGGAGAGATTCCGGTCAGTGGCAGTGGGGCAACCTGCATCGCATGGTATTCGAGCATCCATTGTTACAGCGAGTAGAAGGTACACTTGCCGAGCAGATGCGCATTAAGGATTACCCCAGAGGCGGCAGCGCCAACACCACCAACAACACCAGTAGCGAAGACGACAGCTTCAATGTTCGCAGCGGCGCCTCGTTTCGGATGGTAGTCGACGTAGGGAACTGGGACGCTGCGCGCATGACCAACGCACCGGGCCAATCTGGTGATCCTCGCTCACCCTTCTACGATAATCTGCTGGAAAACTGGGCCACCGAAGGCCATGTGCCCATGCTATTCAGCAGAGAGAAGGTAGCTGAGAACGCAGTGTTTACGATCAAGCTGAGGCCAAGCGACTAGCTCCGCAGCGGCAACTCTTGGCAAATCTCTTTCAGCGCAGCCACAAAGGCTAGCGGCTGATCGAGAAACAGATGGTGTTGGGCGTCGGCAATTTCTCTAAAAGGAAACTCTTGCGGCACCAGTTCCTGCATGTATTCGAGGCTTTGGCGTGAATACAGCTCGCTGTTGGCGCCAAAGATCACCCCTAGCGGCACGGTTAAAGACTGGAAGTCTTCGGGCTGACGATCTACTTCGGTCAAAGTTGTCAGCAGATCCTCATCAAACTTCCAGGCCCAGCCGCCATCCATGGGCATCAGCGAGTTGCGAGCAATGTACTGCAATATGTATTCGTTCTCGCAGGGCTGTGGCGGCTGCAAACGAAAACGCATGAGGGCGCTTTCTTTGTCTGGGTAGATCTTGCCCTGCATGCCGCCCATCTTCGGGCGATCGGGTATGGGTTCGTCGGGATGCCGAATACCGGAATCCACCAGCACCAAGCCTGCGAATTTTTCCGGGTGCAAATTAGCGGCCTTCACCGCCATGTAGCCGCCAAAACTGTGGGCTACCACAATGGTGTCCGCGCCGAGGCCAGCGTCATCTATTACCGCCAATATCTCTTCGGCGTAGGTTTTGCTCGAATACTCGTAGCGGTAGTCCGAATCGCCCATGCCGGTAAGGTCCATGGCGGCAATCTGGTATTGGTCAGTAAGTTGGGGGGCGATGAAGTCCCACCAACGCGAGTGGGCGTTCATGCCATGAATCAACAGCATGCCCGGCTTCCCCGGAGCAGGATAAAGCCGATAGGCCACGTCGCATTCGTCCACCTCAATGGTGCGACTCTCTGCGGGTGTATCCACCGCTTCCCAGAACCAATCAGGAATGGCCTGCGTATCTTCTTTATCCCAGCGTGCCATGAGCCCTCCTTCTCATTCTCGCTAACTCGGCGCTAAAGGGCGCCGAATCGTTTCAGATGAAAATCTGCGTTGCCAAACAGCGTGTCGATAATGGTCAAACGCTTGAAGTAATGGCCGATGTTCAGTTCCTCGGTCATACCCATACCGCCATGCAGCTGTACCGCATTTTGGCCAACAAACTTGCCCGACTTACCAATTTGCACCTTGAAGGCACTGATGGCTTTTTGTGCTTCTGTGCCATAGCCCTCGTCCATACGCATGGCGGCCATGAACATCAGCGACTTAGATTGTTCATGCTCCATGAACATATCCACCATGCGATGCTGTAGCACTTGGAACTTGCCAATCGCTTGACCGAACTGCTCACGTTGGCGGCAGTACTCGACGGTTTCTTTGTACAGTTTTTCCATGCAGCCAACGGCTTCAGAGCCGACGGCCAGAATGCCCTCATCAATAGCCTGCTCCAGTGCCGCATAGCCCTTGCCGACTTCACCAACGACGCTGTCTGCATCGACTTTGACGCCTTCGAGCGTCACCTCAGAGGCACGGAAAGCATCTACAGTTGGATAGTCACGGCGCGATACGCCTGCGGCCTTGGTGTCTACGACAAACAGCGTAATACCGTCCTGATCGCGCTGCTCACCAGAGGTGCGGGCGCTTACCACCAACATTTGCGCTGCCGGGCCATTGAGCACGACTGCCTTGTAGCCATTGAGCACATAGCCGTCGCCATCGGCAGTGGCTGTTGTGGTCACATCTGCTAAGTTGAAACGCGCCTGTGGTTCGGCGTAAGCCAGCGCTGCTTGGGTGCTGCCGTCAATAATGCCCGGTAGCAGCTTGGCTTTCTGCGCGTCGCTGCCGCCGTGTTTGATCGCGCCGCCAGCCAATACTACGGTAGCCAAATACGGCTCTATCACCAGCCCGTGGCCGAACTGCTCCATCATCAGTGACGATTCCACCGCGCCGCCACCAAAACCGCCGTCGGCTTCGCTGAACGGTACGCCCAGCCAGCCCAACTCGGCAAAGGTGTTCCAGTTGCCGGCGTCATAGCCCAGATCCGAAGCCGCATTTTTTTGTCGGTCGTCGAAGCTGTAGTCGGTTTGCACGAATCGCTCAATACTCTCGTGCAGCATGTTCTGTTCTTCTGTGAAGGAAAAATCCATTCATCTACCCCTTTGCTTAATCAAAATGTTGCTTGGCATATTGGCTCATCGGCTGCCGCCAAGTTTTCAATGTTAGCCCATCCCTAGGCTACCCCTCATGCCTGTTAGTCCTGCTGCCCAACCCCAGCCAATGTCTGGCTAGCAGGTCGCGCGGATCCCAGCCGTAACCGGATGCCGCTAGGGCAGCCAATGCCTCACTAGTCTGCAGCGCCGTATCACGCGCCGCGTGGCCCCGCGGATCAATCGGGCCTTCATTGTGACCGCTAAGACCCGCCGCTTGGGGCAGAGCATAATACCCGAAGCTGGCCAGCTGTAGAGTACCAATTTGCTCTTGTAAGGCCTGGGCTTTCAGCTGCAATACACTCATGGGCAATGGCTCAGGCAGCTGGGCCGACCTTGGGGCCATAGCGCGAATCTCCAGCGCTTGCAGTCCCTGTAGAGCCACCTCGGCGGCGCTGAGTTGCTGTAACAGGTCGGCTGAATCTTCATGGGGCACGACCAGCAAATCTTCGCGCAGCAGTTTCAGCTGTTGAGCAATGCCATGAGAACTGGCACTGGGCAATATGGTGTCTTGGCCTGCCGCTGGGTCGGCTAGCGCCGCCAGCAGCCCGTCACCGCGTAGCGGCAATATATCTGCGTCCGCGACAGCTACTGAATCAAACTCCACATGAAACCAGCGCCCTCGGGCATTAGCCACCGGCGCCATGCTCAGGCCGGGGCTGTCGGCGCCTAATGCGCACGCCGTCCATGTATCGGTACTGTCCAGCGCCAAGCACAGCAGGCGGCTAGGCCATAGTGCATCTCTTGCCAACTCTGTTGAGGCCAGCAAGCCATCGGCCATGGCGCGCTTTTCGCCCACTAACACCAGTCTATTGTCACCTTGCTGCAGACGTGTTGGCAGCGCGGTCTTTGCATTTACCGGCTCAAGCAAGGCCAACGCCCAATGCGCGGCAAAGTCGGCGATCTCTGCCAACCAATACGCTTGCTGCTGAGCGCTGCCATGGGACATGAGCAGGGGCGCGACTACTGACATGGCGAGGGTATTCAGTGGCGGTGTTTGCGCCTGCTGGCAAAGCATCTGCCACTGGTAAAGTTGTTGCTTGGGCCAGTGCTGCCCGCCTTGGGCCAATGGCCAATGCGGTACCGACCAACCGCACTCAGCCAGCGCTGCATACCAACGCAAGCTGGCCAGGTGATAGCTGCTTGGCTGGGGCAACTGCTGGGGGTCGGGCCAATGCTCTGCAATAAAGGCTTGGGCTTGTTGCGCCCACTGGGTTTCAGTCATTTAAGCTCTGGCCGGTTGCAAACTGTGTTGTAGGCTGCATAGCATCTGTTGTTTTCTCATTTCTTAAAGTCTGGGAAATCCCCGCGAACTGCTTTATAGCCGTAGATAATCCCTTGCGGGCAAGGCAACATAGCCCTCACTACAATTACGTTGCATTCAAAGAGGAGGAGAGACTCTTGGACTACAGCACTATTCTATACGACGTTGCAGACGGCATTTTAACCATCACGTTGAACCGTCCTGAAGCGTTGAATGCCTTTACCAACGACATGCTAGTAGAGCTTATGGACGCCTGCGATCGGGCCGATGCCGATGACGAGGTTAGTGCCATCATTGTTACCGGTGCAGGTCGTGGCTTTTGCGCTGGCGCAGATTTGTCTCGCGGCGCTTCCACATTTGACTCCAGCGCTCGAAAAGACAAGCACGATGGCATCAACCAAGACGGCGGTGGCCGCCTAACCCTGCGCCTGTACGAACTGAACAAACCCATTATCGCTGCCATAAATGGCGCTGCGGTGGGGGTTGGAGTGACCATGACCTTGGCCATGGACATCCGTCTTGCCTCAACTGCCGCTAAATTCGGCTTCGTGTTTGCACGCCGAGGCATTGTGCCCGAGGCCTGCTCTAGCTACTTCTTGCCCAGAGCCGTGGGCATCAGCAAGGCACTAGAATGGTGCTATTCCGGTCGCGTTTTCCCCGCACAAGAGGCGTTTGATGGCGGCCTGCTGCGCAGCCTGCACGAACCTGAGGACCTACTCCCCGCAGCCCGAGCTATCGCTGAGGATATCCGCGACAACGCGGCTCCAGTATCGGTAGCACTGACGCGCCATATGATGTGGAAAATGCTCGGTGCAGATCACCCCATGGAAGCGCACAAAATCGATTCCCGTGGCGTCCACTATCGCGGCAAGTCCGGCGACTCCAAGGAGGGTGTTAGCGCCTTTTTAGAAAAACGCGGCGCGCAGTTTCCTGACAAGGTTTCTACCGATCTGCCAGAATTTTACCCTTGGTGGGAAGAGCCTAAATTCAAATAAACACTGACGCATTGGAGAATTTGCCATGTCTGATCCGGTTATTGCACAAAAAGCCCCCTACCCTGTCGAAGTAGTTGAAGGCAAAAAATATTTTTGGTGT
This sequence comes from Gammaproteobacteria bacterium, assembly GCA_002731575.1. Taxonomy (GTDB): domain Bacteria; phylum Pseudomonadota; class Gammaproteobacteria; order Pseudomonadales; family Azotimanducaceae; genus UBA4421. The sequence continues at coordinate 7,899 of PCCE01000047.1, forward strand.
TCCTGCGGCAAGAGTGGGCGCCAGCCGTTTTGCGACGGCTCCCACGAAGGCACCGACTTTTTACCACAGACCTATACCGCAGCAGAGAGCCGTACTTTGTATTTCTGCGGCTGCAAACATACTGCCGGTGCACCTCTGTGTGACGGCGCGCACAACGCGCTGTAGCGCGACTCCACACCACTAACCGAGATAGCACTCGTCATGTTAGCCAAGTTGTTAAGAATGAATGCGGGCTTTGCGCCATCGGCCCTACAGTCGCTACCGCAACTGCAACCCGCTGAACAACTGGCGCTACTTGATCAGTACCTTGCGTACTGCAAAGAGCACGAACGCTCCACTGCCGACGAAGTACAGATACTGGCATTGCTCGAAACAGCAGCCGCGGACAACACAATTGCAGGCGCTGGGCTTGAGGTGGTCAAACGCGCAATAACGATTGTTGATGATGTCGATGCCTTAGCTGGACTGTTGGATCACCCCGGGGTTGGCGATTTCACCGCGAAGCGGTTAAGCAAGCTGCTACCGATGGATTCAGCCCATGGGGCAAATCTGCATCGCAGCCTTTTCCAGGCGCGGCTGGAATCAGCAACCGGCGATGAAATCGAGCGGCTCAGCAAGCTGGTAAGCAATGCAGAACAAGCCGCTTGGCTAGTGATTCGTGCTCCTAGCTCAAGCAGGACAAGTCTGCTTGAGCTGCCCGTGCTTCAGGGCGAAAGCGGTTTAGCGACGCTGGAAAAAATTTCCCGTGGCCGCGACAAGGCCTGCAATCGGCTGGCTCGGGAGGCGCTGGAAAAAATTCGCGACTTCCGGCGCCAGCATACGAGCCATTTAAGCGCTCTGCACGACATTGCTGAAAGCGCGCAGCGCGAACTTAAGTTTGTGCCAAAGGATTTAGATGCCCTGATTGTGCAGCGTAAAAAACTCAATCAGCTGCACAGCCGATGGCAGCAATTATTAACTGACATTGAAGTCGCTGAAGCCGCCTTACTGGCCACAGGCGAGCCAGCTAGCAACTTCTTACCTGACACAAATCCGTTCGACGATTTGGATTTAAGCATACCAGCCGCCGAGGACAACCCCTATCCGACACTGCTAGATCAGGCCGCCGCACTGGCCGAGTTGGTTGCCAGCGCCGAGACCGTGAGCGACGAGGACACAGGAAAACACAGCGCAACATTGGCCACCCTTGGCGATGCTTGGCAGCAAGCCGATGGGCTGTTTCCACCGAGCCAAGCCCAGCAGGAGCAATTCGCCAAGGCCAACCAGCGCACCCGCGCAGGACTGCAATGTTGGCAGCGTCTACACGCCGTACCTTGGCAGGCGCTAACGCACCCTACCGGTCAGGCGGGCCAAACGGCCACACCCAAGGCATTGGCCGAGTGGCTACAAAGAGCACGTCGCGCTGACAAAACTGTTCAGTGGCCAAACGATCTACCGCCACCGGACCTGCTGGCAAAGTTACGCCAAGACATTGAAAAGACTGCCGCTCAAGAAAAAGAGCTGGCAACGCGTCAGCAGGCGCTGAGCGCGGAACTGAAAACACTAACTGCAACCCTGCAGCCGCTGATTGATAACGGCGAGTTCAAACGCGCCCTTGACGGCTTAAAGAAATGCCGCCAGCTTCAAAAGCAGGGTGCCATGGGGACAGAAAAGGCCCTCAATCACATCAGCACGCAGCTTGGTGAGCTGAGCGACTGGCAACAGTTTGCGGCCTCGCCAAAACGCGATGCGCTACTGCAATCTGTAAAAGACATGGTTGCCACACCCTTGCATCCGGACGAGCAGCGCGCGGCTCTAAAAACTCTGCGCGGGCAATGGAACGCGCTTGGCCCGTTGCCACGTGAACAGCGTCAGCTACAGCAGGCTTTTGACGATCTAGCGGATCAGGCTTTTGCCGTTTGCCGCGAGCATTTCGCCCAGCAAAACCAACAACGCAAAGAAAATTTGAAGGCGCGTCGAGCGCTATGCGACGAGCTGCAGCGGTACTTGGACACCACCGATTGGGCCAATGCCGATATGCGCGCAGCAGAGAACATTATGCGACAGGCCCGGGTCGAATGGCGTCGTTATCACCCCTGCGACCGTAAGGCGCTAAAATCCGTTGAAAGCACTTTCGAGACGCTGCAAGACGATCTACATGCGCGGGTGAAAAAGACTTGGGACACCAACATTGCGGCCAAGCAGGCATTAATTGTCGAGGCGCAGACGCTGGTGGAGCAGGAACATAGCGCGGACTTAGCGGCTCAAGCCATGGCCCTGCAGGCGCGCTGGCGCGAGGTCGGCGCGACACCGCGCAGCGCTGATCAAAAGCTGTGGAGAAAATTCCGTGGCGCCTGCGACGCGGTGTTTGCTCGTTTGGAAAGCGAGCGCAACAGCCAACGCGACGAACAGCAACAACTCAGCCGTGCCCTCGTTGCGGACATAGAGTCTTTTGACCCTGAGGCCTTGCCAGTTACTGAGGCGGAGAATGCCCTAGCCGAGCTTGACGGGCGAGCAAGTGCGCTGCCTCTGAGCGTAGAGCCGCGCGGCAAACTGCGCGATATGAAGCAGGCCATTCGGGCTCGCCGGGAGATGGCGAAAAATGCAGCCAAGGTTGAAAAGCTGGCGGAGTTTCGTGCATGGGATGAAGCGGTAAGCGCTGCAGAGATTAGCGGCGAAACTATTGCCTCGCCGCATTCGATGTTTCACGCCCGGGTTGCCGGCAGCCCAGAGCCTACGGATCGGTTAGCGCTGACCATGGAAGCAGAGATGGCCGCCGATATTGCAGGGCCGACTGAGGAACAAAGCCAAAGAATGGCGCTGCAGATTGAGCTGATGAATCAAGGGCGGCGCAATCTGCAGCTGGTGGACAATCAGGAACTGCTGCAGCGCTGGTGTGCCAGTAGGCCTAAGAATGCAGAGGACGAACCTCTTCGACAGCGCTTTTTCGGCGCCTTAGGCAAGCGGCTTAGTTAGCTTCCGCTCGCTCCTTTTAAGCAGTAGTGAACAGCAGACGAATGTTGGCGCCCCCTAGCGCGCTAGGCGCTAGCTCCACTGCCCCGCCATAGACGGCCAACAGCTCAGAAACCATGGCCAAACCGATGCCCTGACCTTGGACTTGACTTTGGGTTTGGGTTTGGGTATCGAGCCGCGTGCCACGACTGAGCAACTGCGGGAAGTATTGCGGATCTATCCCTGGTCCATTGTCTTCTACGGCCACTACCAACTTGCCCTGTTCGCCCGCCAATGACACGCGTAGGCGGCCATTCCCGTACTTGCAGGCGTTTTCCATGACATTGCCCAACACATCGAGCAGGTCATCTTCGTGCATACGCAGCTGCCAATCTGTCCGCCTGTGCTTTGAACCGGACTCGACTTCAATTCGATGCTCGGGGTAAGCCACCCCCAGCGCACGCGCCAGTTGCGCAATCACGTCGTAAACGGCAATCCACGGCTGTTCAGCCGCACCGTCGATTTGGGTCACCCGGGCAATGCGCGCAAGTTGGTGATCGACCATGCCCTGCATGCGCGTCACTTGTTCCTGCAACAGCGGCAGGTCTGGATCGGTGTCGTGCACACCGACGCGGAGCACCGACAAAGGCGTTTTTAAGCTGTGCGCCATATCGTCTAAGGCGCGCCGATGACCCTCACGCAGGCTCGCTTGATGCGCTACATAGCGGTTTAGGCTTGCCACCAAGGGTGTGAGTTCTTTTGGCTGCACAGCATCGAGCTTGCTGCGCCCGCCCTGCTGCATTTCTTTGAGTTGCTGCTGAATCTGCCGCAGCGGTCCTAATCCCCAACGCAGAGCTAGCATTACGGCAAGGCTGAGCAGCAACATAAGCGCGGCAAAGCCGACAAACAGTCCGTTGCGAAACTCGGCAATCAACTGACGGTAAGGGGCCTGCTCCGCACAAACAGTAAAGGTCACCTCTGGGTCAGCTAGACCCTCCCAATCGACCCGGGTGCGCAAACAAAAAAGACCCGTAGTATTTTGGGATTGTTGAAACAGTAAGCGACCTACGCCTAGTTCCTGTGCTTGCACGTCTAGCGCCATCATTTGACCAGTCAGACCTTGTTGCGTGTTGTTCTCGTCAGCCAGAGCCAGCGAGGGCGAGCGCCATAACTCGCCGCCCGCATCGCCGGTTACCCGAGCATAAAGGCCAGAATCTGGCTGCTGTAAACGCGGCTGAAACAATCCGTCATCATAGTTGAGCACGCCGTCACGCTCTTGGGCCGCACCCATTAGGGCATAAATTACCGGGCGCAGCTGGTCCTCAACGCCTGCTATCACACTAGCCCGATAGCTACGTTCCAAGAACACACCGGTGGCGCTGAGAAAAAATACGAGGATAATCGCCGCGCTCAGCCCCAAGCGGCTTTGAATAGAATTCACGGCTCAGTTGACCTAGATGGTGAAGGGGCTTCAGGCTCACTGATTAAACGGTAACCCTGACCGCGCACGGTTTGAATCAATTCATGTGGGGTTAGCTTGCGCCGCAAGCGGCCAATCAATACCTCAAGCACATTGCTGTCGCGGTCAAAATCCTGTGCGTAGAGGTGTTCGGTCAGTTCCGCCTTAGACACCACCCGCCCGGCGCTTATCGCCAAGTAGGTAAGCAGCTTATATTCAAAGCCGGTTAGCTCCAGCGGCTGCCCTACCAATGTCGCCTGCTGGCTTGACGTATTCACCGTCAGCGGGCCAAGTTCGACTATTGGTGTCGCCCGACCGGCGGCGCGCCGAATTAGGGCGTTCACGCGGGCGATTAGTTCTTCCATCTGAAAGGGTTTCGTCAGGTAGTCATCGGCACCGGCCTCCAAACCTTTTACCTTGTCGCGCCAGTGGCTGCGAGCAGTCAGAATCATTACCGGCAACAGAATTTCTTGTTGCCGCAGAGCTTCAATAAGGGACACGCCGTCAAGCTCAGGCAAACCGAGGTCAACAATGGCCAGATCGTAATCGTTTGTGCAGGCCAGATACTGGCCCTCGGCGCCATCTGAGGCCACGTCTACCACATAGCCAGAAGTGCTGAGGTGGCTGCGCAATTGCTGTGCGAGCACGGCTTCGTCTTCGACAACGAGTACTCGCATATCAGCGGCGGCGCTGCAGACGACCGCTTTGATCCACCACCAAGGTAGCAACCCGCTGATCGTCAATGAGCACCCGAACGCGGTGCCTTACAGAGCCATCGGGCAGTCGCACGGAGCGAGCGGCAAGTACCCTGCCACCACTTTCAGTTTGCGCAATGCGTATGGCCTGATTGAGATTCACCACCCTGCCGACCCGGCGGTCCGGGGCGACAAAGCCATTGGGTGGCGGTGGCCGCTGGTATCTGCCGTCGCCGGGAGCGGCTTGCGCGAGGGGGGCGCTTAATGCCCAGCAACACAACACTGCGGCGCTTAGGGCCATCCATTGAGACCAAGACATATGGCTAAGGGGCTGCATTTTCGCTTGGCATCTGGACTTCTTGTTTTCTTAACTTGTTGCTTGCTGAAATGCTTCGATTCTGGGCTTCTGTATCTTTTTCCGATCCAGGCGAGGCCTGCTACAGCGGTTGCACCTGAACACGCACGCGTATTGTTGGGCCGGGGTCACGATCCATACGAGTCTTGTGCGTTTGGCCTGCAAAGGCATAACTGACGTCGTAACCCATTAGGCGCTGTTCCTCCACTTGGGTGTAAAACGTCTCACAAACTTCGCGTTCTGTATAACCTGTCCCGTGTCTATTGGCGTGCTGGCGGCCTAAATCGCGGCCAATAGAGTAGCCGAGTACGCCACCGACCACAGCCCCCACTCGCTTGTTGGTTTTTTTCGATCCAACGGCGTTACCCAAGGCACCACCAATGATGCTGCCAACAATGGCTGGCGTAGAGGAGCTTTGACCGCTGTGCCGTCTAGCGGTGCGTTTGATATGACACTGCTCGCTGGGTTCCTCGAGTACTACTGTTTGATAGATCGGGTAACTGGAAAGTACCGGCACTGATTTGATATGCGCGCCTGCCCACGTCAGAGCACTAGGCATGAGAGCCAGCGCGCAGAGCAAAAAACCGAGTACATGCTTAGGCCGAACGTCTGCAACCCTCAGGGTTGGAAAAATTGTCTGCAACATCAGGATTACCTCTTAACTTACGGATATTAGGTCTGTTGCTGTGAACCCTAGCGCTGCTTATATGAACGGTGACTGAACCGCACTGATTTCCGTGACTAGCCTGAGTCCGTGGTCTCTGGTGATACCTCAACCACCTTGCTGACGCAGTGGTCTGCGGCAAGGCTTACGGCAAGCCCGGGACCCAGAACCGGGCCGTCCCACTGCCACTGGGTTAGGCGTTGGTAGTGGTCGATAAAGCGCTGCAGGGCTACTGCATCCATACGCTGCGCTGGCGCAATCTGCTGCTCTTGTTCACCACGCCACTGCACCACTTGAGCAAAGCTCGGTGAGCGCAACTGCAACCAGTAATCGACCTGCTGCCACAAAGGTTGGTAGTGCAGGGCTATCTGCTCGTTGACCCATGTTCGCCAGACACCGTCGCCATCTTCCTGTCGCTCCAGCGCATTTATTGGTTCGCGTAACTGCCCAGCAGGTTGCGCGCTCACCCCCAAACACCAGCCTTCCAGCACCAGCAGTTCGCAGCTCACGTTGCGCTGACCTGCACGGTCGTCGCGCCCTTTGTCGAATTCCGGCAGCTGCAGTTCGACCTGTTGTTGGCCGTCTTGGCCTTGCATGCTCGTGACCACTCGCCCAAGCCAGCCCGTATCGTGGGTGCCGGGCACGCCACGGGTGCGCAGCAGCGGGTGTACTGCGTTGGCCAGCGCAACACGCTCGGCTTGAGTCAAATAGAAGTCATCGAGAGAAACCGAGGTAGCGCTAATACCCTGTTCCCGAAAGTGCTCTACTACGATCCGCGCCAAGGTAGACTTGCCTGAACCCTGACTACCAGCAATGCCAATAATACGCGGTCGCGCAGAGGGCTGGCTGCGTGCCACACGCTGTGCCAGCGCCGCAGCAATGGCATGCCAATCAGCAAATTCACCCTTGGCTTTACTGGCCGATGTCCCCATGTTTGCACTCAATGGTGTCCAAACCTGTACCATCGCACTGACGCCGTAGCTTCGCTACCATTTTGACAAATTCACCGGCGCTGGCGGTTTTAGATGACGCCTGTTAACCATTCTTGGCTAGAGAGACTCTCCATGACTGCAACTGCATCCCACCGTTCACCGCTAAGTCGGCTCCCCACTCAGCTTCTGATTGTTGTCGGCGTTGTTATAGCCGCCAGCGGCTGCCAGCAAAATCCGGCGGTCACTACAGGTGACCCAAAGCCCGAGAGTTCAGGCTCCGCCGGTCCTGTGGCGACGGTGCAACCGCGCAAAAGCCCAAACGATCAACGCGAGTACCGCTATTTGACCCTACCGAACAAACTCAAGGTGTTGCTGGTTTCTGATGCCGAAACCGATAAATCTGCTGCGGCACTGGCGGTCTATCGCGGCAGCTTTCACGAGCCGGATTCGCGCCCGGGCCTCGCTCACTTCTTGGAACATATGCTGTTTATTGGCACCGGCAAATACCCTGAGGTCGATACCTTTCAAAAGTACATTACCGCCAACGGTGGCTCTTCCAACGCCTATACCGCCCTAGATCACACCAACTACTTCTTCGATATCAAAAACAGCGGCCTGCCTGAGGGATTGGACCGTTTTGGCCAATTCTTCATCGACCCGCTGTTGAGTGCTGAGTACGTCGAACGCGAAAAAAATGCCGTGCACTCGGAATACCAAATGCAGATTAAGGATGACGGCTGGCGGGGCTACATGGTGAGCAAGCGGGCTTTGAACCCAGAGCACCCCGGTGCCCGATTCACCATCGGATCTCTCGGCACTCTTGAGGGGGGTGTCAAAGCCGACCTCGATAGCTGGTTTGCCGAACACTACTCGGCCGATCAAATGGGCTTGGTTGTGCTCAGCAACGAACCGCTGGATGCTCTGCAGGCCTTGGTTGAACCTATTTTCAGTCAAATTCCAAACAGCGACATTGGACCAAGCTACCCAACCGAGCCGGTGTTCACAGGGCAGCAAATTCCAGCCCAGCTAACCTCTCAGGCACTCAAGGACAGCATTAGACTGGGCGTGTCTTTTCCGATACCCAGCACGCTTGCAACCTACCGCACCAAGCCAGAGCAATATGTGTCGAACCTGCTCGGCCATGAGGGCGAGGGCAGTTTGCACAGCCTGCTGACCCAGCGTGGCTGGATCGAGAGTCTGGGCGTTGGCACTCAAGACTTTGACCGTAACACCAGCCTGTTCAGCGTAGAGCTGAAACTCACCGAGCAAGGCAAGAATCAGGTGCCAGCAATCCTGGGGCTGCTGTTTGCCCAGCTAGAGCAACTGCGTGACACAGCACCAGAGGCTTGGCGCTATGCTGAGCAGGCCAAGGTTGCTGAGTTGGCATTTCAGTTTCAGGAACGCGGCTCTACCGTCGGCTTCGTCTATCAGATGGCACCTCGACTCAACGACTACCCGCCAGAAGATCTGCTGGTGGCACCCTATCTGCTGGAGGGTTTTCAGCCGGAGTTGATTGCAGGCTTACTGACTCGCCTAACCCCTAGCAATGCGCTGGTAGAGCTTGCGCTACCCGATTTTGCTTCCGCATCGAATGAGCCTTGGTTCAACGTGCCCTTTGAGCTAACGCAGGGTCCGCTGCAAATTAAAACGTCTGCGAGCACCGACATTGAATTGCCTGCGCCAAACCCCTATCTGCCGGAAAACCTCGCGCTGTTATCTGCAGATGATGCGTCAATTGCCTTGGCAGTAGATCGGCCGGGTCTGCAGTTGTGGTTGGATACAGATGTCTCTTTTACTACCCCAAGAGCCAACATCGCGGTGGAGTTACTGCTACCGAATGGGCTGGTATCGCTACGCGATAGCACTTTAGCCAGTCTTTTGGCACGCCTGATAAACGACAGCCTGACACAATCGACCTATCCTGCTTTGCTGGCTGGCCTTGGCTTTAATTTTGGCGCCAGCGCCAGCGGCTTCAGCGTGGGCATTAGTGGCTACAACGATAAGCAGCCAGAATTTTTGGCCTTTGTGTTGGACCAAGTGCTCACCGCACCGCTGCAGCCAGAGCGCTTTGCCAGCATCAAGCAAAGTCTGATCCGTGATCTGAACAACGCCAGCAAGGACAAGCCCTACAATCAGACTCTCAGCGCACTGAACAACACCCTGCTGGGCAGCAGTTGGCCGGCACAGCAGAAGGCCCAGCTTCTGGCAACGATCGACCTAGCAGACTTACAGCAGTGGCGCTCTGCCCAGTTTAAAAGCCTCGGCGTCATTGGCGGCTTGCATGGCAACGTGAGCGCAGAAGATGCGGAAAATTTGGCGGACCTACTCACCACCTTGTTGCCTCTGAATCGGGTGCCGCGGGTACGCTCGACGGTTGTGCAGCTGACCGAATCGTCTGCTGTTGACTTGAAGGTAGATCATAACGATGCCGCAGTACTGCTGTATGTGCAGGACCCTGACGACAGCTTCGACAGCCGTGCCAAAAGTGCCTTAGCTGGGCAACTGCTACGTTCGCCTTTCTTTTCCAGCCTGCGCACAGACCAGCAGTTGGGCTATGTGGTCAATGCGGGCATTCGTCGTATGGACACCCAAAGCGGTAATCTGTTTCTCGTACAGTCGCCGGTGGCCGGTGTTGCCCATATTGAAAATGCGGTGGTTGAGTTTTTACAGAACTACATCGAGCAGTGGGGCGACATGGAGGAAAGGGCCTTCGAACAGCAAAAAGCAGGGCTTATCACTCGGCTGTTGGAGAAAGACAAAAACCTTGCCCAGCGCAGTCAGCGCTACTGGCGGAATATGGCCGAAGAAAATTACCGCTTCGACAGCAACCAGCAAATTGCTGAACGGGTCGGCAACCTGAGCAAGCCCGAGATGCTGGCGTTTTTACGGACAGTTCTACAGCGCGTTACTGACCAGCGGCTGCTGATTTACAGCGACGGTGCGTTTGGCGCCGAAGATGCCGACAGCAAGGAGCTTGCGAGCAATCTCAACTAAGCAGGCAGGTCTAACCGAAACGGCGGCAGCGACTCGATTAAGGCGCGACCATAGCGCTGGGTAACGATACGTTTGTCGAGCATGGAAATGGTGCCGTAGTCGCTCTCGCTACGAATCAAACGGCCGCAGGCCTGTACCAGTTTTAGCGACGCATCCGGTACTGAAATTTCATAGAACGGGTTGCGGCCCTTGGCTTCGGCCCATTCAGCAATGGCCTGATCGATAGGGTCGTCGGGCACTGAAAAAGGTAGCTTGACGATAATGACATGGCGGCAGTAGTCGCCGGGTAGATCCAGCCCCTCGGAAAAGCTGGCAACGCCGAACAAATAAGACGGCTCGCCGTCATCGATACGCCGACGATGCTCAACCAACAGCGCCTGCTTGCTGCCCTCGCCCTGCACCAGCAAACCATCTACTAACGTCTTCGGCAGGGCCGAAATAACCGCATTGAGCTGGCGCCATGAGGTGAAGAGCACTAAGGCGGAGATATGACGCTGTAGCAACTGGGGTATCAGCTCGGTTATTTCCTCGGTGTGGGCATCAAAATCTCTAGGGTCCGAGCGCATACTCGGCACATGAAAAGTGGCAACCTCGGGATAATTGAACGGGCTTTGAATCACCAAAGCCGGCACGCCAGGTTCCAACCCTACCCGCTCGATAAAGCGGTCGAAACGACCAAGGGCAGTAATGGTGGCGGACGTGCATACCGCACCGTAACAACGCTGCCACAGCACCTCCTGCAAAATATTACCCGGCTCAATGGGGGCACTGACCATTTCCACATCGTAGGCTGTGCGGTTGAGCCAGCGGGCATAGCGCCGTGGACGACCAGCACCTAAGGCGTAATCTTCAAACAGGGCGCGCGTCGCTAAAGCGCGGCTTTGTAATTGGCCCACAGGTACCAGCCAATCTTCCGCCTCGTAGGCATTGTGCCAATCGACATTGCCTGCCACGGCCTCCTGCAACAGATCGTGAGCCTGCTCTAAAATGTCACACAGCTTGCCCATGGAGGGCAACACGGCCATGGCAAGATCCATTAGCGTACCCGGCACCTCACCCTGAGGAAAACGGTAAACCTCCCGGTCATCGTCCTTACTCTCGAACGGCAGTGTATTCAGACCATCAGATAACGCATGCAAATGGCTGGCGAGGGACTCAGCCTCCGCCGCTGCCGCTGTGGCCAAACTGGTTAAATTTGCCGGTCGGCCAAAACGCTGGGTCACTGAGCCAAGCGCTTTGTTGACGTTGTCGAGCCATACTATTGTGCCGTTGAGGCGCGCATTGGCAGAAAAATGGTTCTGGGTTTTGTCCGCAATATGATGGGCTTCGTCCAAAATGTAGATGCAGTCTTCTGGCTCTGGCAGCACGGCACCGCCGCCTAAGGCCAGATCTGCTAGCACCAGATCGTGATTAGCCACAATGACATCCGAGCCTTCTAAACTGGCCCGCGCGCGGAAAAACGGACACTGCTTAAAAAACGAGCAGCGGTTGTTGCTGCAGCCTCGGTGGTCTGTTGTGACCCCGGACCAAGCCGCATCGGACATACCCTCAGCCCAGCTATCAACCTCGCCATCCCATTGGCCTTGGGAGAAGCGGTTGAGCATTTCCTGATACAACACCGTATGGTCCTCATCGGTGGCATCAAAAATAGGGATTTCCTGCTGATCTTGATACTTGAGGTGGTCGTCTAGGCGTTTCAGACACAGATAGCGCCCCCGACCCTTGGCCAGCGTAAGACTGAATTTCAGCCCTGCACGCTGCTGAATATCTGGCAGGTCCTGCAAAATTACCTGTTCTTGCAGGGCTACCGTAGCGGTGCTGAGCACGATGGTTTTATTCAGGCTCTGGGCCACTGGAATGGCAGCAAGGCAATAGGCGGCGGTTTTGCCCGTACCGGTACCCGCCTCGACAATGGCAACCCGCTCTGAGTCTGCGGACAAACTACGGGCAATTTGCGCAATCATCTGCCGTTGGCCGCGTCTGGGCTTAAAGTCTCGCGCCGCTAACCAAGTACGGTAGGCGGTTTGAATTTCGTCTTTTACAGCGTCAGTGAGAGCGGTCATAGGCGGGCAACTGTGAAGCAAAAGCCTAGACGAGCCAAGGGGAAATATCGCAGCAAACGATAAGCCGAGGCGCACAACGCACTTTTGTTACAAACCAAAATTTGGCCTTGCCAAGAGTATCTAAAACCAGCAACGACAGTGCTTAAGGGTGCGCGTCGACTAAGGCTCAATCAGTCCTTTTTCTTAGGCATCACAGAAATTTCCATGGGCGCAAAGTGCTCCATGTCCACATCAATGAGATAGGGCCCCTGCACCGACAGTGCGGTATCCAGCGCTGTGGCAAATTCAGCAACGCTGGCAACCCGCTCTCCGGGCACACCCATACTTTGGGCCATTTGTGCGAACGCCACCTTGCCCAAGTCGGTTTCATTTATGCGACCAAAGCGATTTTGTTGCAGGTAGCGCAGAACGCCATAACCGGAATCGTTGAACACGCAAATTATTAGGGGTACTTGGTACTGGGCACAGGTGGCCAGCTCTGTGGCGTGGAACATGAAGCCGCCATCCCCGTGAACTACCAGGGTCTTCGCCGGTGTTTGATCTTTTGCCGTATCGCCATCAAGTCCCTGACTGGCAATGGCCGCCCCTACGCTCATCGGGAAGCCGGGACCAATGGCGCCTGAGGTTGGGTTGATAGAGGTACGTGGCCCCATAATGGGAAACTGCTGATTGCCCCAGTTGTAGGCCGATATGGTCTGGTCGCGGACAAATACCGACTCCGACGGCAGCTTTTCACGAATGCAGTCCATGACTTGGGGCCAGTCGGTACCCAAGCGACCGCGCATGGCCTGTCGGATGGCTTCACCGGCATGCAAAATTTTATCGGTAAACTGGGCGTCGTTGGCCTGCAGATCCGGTAGGTTTTGGTTGATGCCCAGCAGCGCCATGCGCGCATCGGCAACCAAGCCAACATGGGCATGATGGGTACGGCCTACCATGTTGCCGTCGATATCGATGTGTACCAGCTTGCCCGGCGGCGTTTGCGCCGCGAACTGGCCTTCGACTCCTACCGCAAACTTGGTGCCAATGGCCAAGGTCAAATCCGCATCGGCTATGGCCTGATACATACCGGCAGAGTTGTAATAGTTACCAATACACAGGGGGTGATCTTCGGGCAGCACCCCACGGCCATCAACCGTAGTGAGCACCGGAATTTGCAGCTTCTCTGCCAGCGCTTGCACCTGCGCATGAGCACCTGCAGCGATGGCCCCACCGCCGACCAAAAGAATACGTCGGTTGCTTTCGCTCAGCGCACTGACCACTTGCGCTAGGCCCTGCTCGTCCGGCACAAATTGCTCGTTGCTCGGCAGATCTAAGGCCACCGGTTGATTCGCCGCGTACTGAATGTCGATAGGAATTTCCAGCGCACCCGGTGCGCCACGGCCGGTGTAAATATCGGTTAGTACGCTCAGCAATGCCGGACCTAGCTGGGCCGCGGCGCGCGGACTTTCGACTCGTCGGCAGACCGATGCCAGCATGGGCACCTGTTTTTCCGCCTCGTGAACATAGGCCAAACCCTTGCCATAAAAAGCGGTTTCCGCCTGACCGGTAATGACCAGCACGCGTGAAGAACCGTACTGTGCCTCGTAAAGACCCGTAACCGTGTTGGAGGTGCCGGGGCCGGTAGAGGCAATCATCACCCCAAGCTTGCCACTTGCCCGGGCGTAGCCGTCGGCTGCATGAGTGCCTGCCTGTTCATGGCGTACGTCAATAATCTGGGTTTTGCCGAGCCGGTTGATGGCGTCGAGTATGGGCATGTTGTGGATGCTAACAATAGCAAACACATGCTCTACCTGCAGTTGTGCCAGCGCATCGGCGATTAGATCGGCGCCGCTAAAATCGTTCATCGAAGTTCCCTCTTTGAGTGCTTGCAAGATACACCGGAGCAAAGTCAGGAACTAGCAGATACCAACAGACCGAGCACAGAAACTCGAAAATTGATGCGGTTAGGTTGCCGCTTCCGCAATTACCGGATTACTCAAGGTGCCAATGGGTTTCACTTCTACCTCAATGAGATCGCCTGCGTCCATAAACACCGGTGGCGTGCGCGCGGCGCCGACCCCGCCAGGCGTACCAGTGACGATGACATCCCCGGGTTTGAGTTCCACAAAGGTTGAGCAATATTCGAGTATTTCAGCAAAGCCATGAACCAATAAATCGGAAGTGGCGTTTTGCATGACTTCGCCGTTCAGTCGCGTCGTGATCTCCATGGCGTCGAGGTCGCCGATTTCATCCAGCGTCATCATCCAAGGCCCAAAGCCGCCGGTGTTGGCGAAGTTTTTCCCCGGCGTAAACTGGCTAGTCTGGCGCTGATAGTCGCGCACGCTGCCGTCGTTATAAATCGAGAAACCAGCAACATGGCTGAGCGCGTCTGCGGGCTTTATGCGTCGCCCAGCCTTGCCAATAATCAGCGCTATCTCGCCTTCAAAGTCCAACGAGGTTGATTCCATAGGCCGCACCATGGGTGCCTTATGGCCCATCTGCGCGTCAGCAAAACGCACAAAAATGGTGGGATAGCCCTCACCACCCCGACCGGTTTCTTCCTGATGGGCTTTGTAGTTCAAACCCACACACATGATCTTAGCTGGGTCAGTAATGGTGGGCAGATACTCGACATCGGCCAAGGCCATGTCTGCCTGCTCGCCACAGCTGGCGGCAAGCTGGGTGAGCGCGTCTGCAGCAATGGCCTCTCGCAGCGAGGTGAAATCGCTGCGCGCACCAGCGTCTACAACACCCTCGGTGCCGTCGTCTGCTGTGCTCACAAAACCAAAGGTTGCTTTACCGTCGCGTGAAAAAGAAAGCCAGCGCATCTGCAAACTCCTACTACATTAAAACTTAGTCAAACATGATGACGCTGCGAGCGATCTCGCCGGTCTTCAGCGCCGCCATGCCTTCGTTAATATCGCTGAGCGCGATACGGTTGGAAATCATATCGTCTAGGTGCAGCTTGCCCTGCAGATAAAAATCGACAAAACGCGGCATATCCACGCGGAATCGGTTAGAGCCCATCATGGAGCCTTGAATTTTCTTTTCCGCCAAGAAATCCACCCCATGCACTTCGACCATCTGGCCCGGCGGGATCATGCCGATCACCGTGGCAGTGCCACCGGGACGCAGCATTTGAAAGGCCTGCTCAGCGGTAGCCTTAAGACCGATGGCTTCAAAAGAGTAATGCACGCCGCCGCCAGTCATTTCGATAACTTTTTGCACCGACTCACCGTCGCTGGCATCAACTAACTCCGTGGCACCAAACTTGCGCGCCAGTTCGAGCTTCGAGGCCACCATGTCGACGGCAATAATGCGCGACGCACCGGCAAGAGCTGCGCCGTTAATCGCCGACAAACCAATACCACCGCAGCCAATAACAGCTACCGTCGACCCGGGTTCAACCGCTGCAGTATGAATAACCGCGCCAATACCCGTGGTCACACCGCAGCCGATCAAAGCCGCTCGGTCCATGGGCATATCCTCACGCACTTTGACCAAGGCGTGTTCGTGCACCAGCATCATTTCCGCAAACGAACCCAGCTGGGCAAACGGCGTTAAGGCCTGATCGTTTTGGCTTATGCGCGGCTCCTCCTCCTTATCTCGGCTCATCTCTGGCTCTTTGCACAAAGACAAATGACCGGTCAGACACTGTTCACAGTGACCGCAAAATACAGACAGGCAGGTAATCACATGGTCGCCGGGCTTGACGTAGTGCACGTCGCTACCCACTTGCTCAACGATACCGGCACTTTCGTGGCCGAGCACCATGGGCAATCTGCCGGGGTAGGAACCATTGAAAAAGTGCATGTCACTGTGGCAGATCCCAGCTGCCTGAGTACGAATAAGCACCTCTCTCGGACCCGGCTTAGAAACCGTAACTTCTTCAATCTCCATCGGCACATTTACTTCACGAAATACTGCAGCTTTCATGGCAACCCCCAGCTATGAACATTTAGTTTGAGTACCCAAGGAGTGTGCCATAGGCGCTATGGCAAAAGAACATGCCGGTAGGACCGCTCGCCTACTCTTCAGCAACCCGATTTGGCAGATTTAGACTCGACAGCAATTCCCATCCGATCAGACACCAACCGTGTAGTTCAATTCGAGTTCTTAAGCGACTCAGGCCAATGTCGCCAAATCCGCAGTGACTATGGCTTGGGCAGCGCGCATGGCAGCCCGCAGGCCAGTAGCGTCCGCCACCCCTTGGCCAGCAATATCAAAGGCAGTACCGTGATCTACCGATGTTCGCACCATGGGAATGCCCATGGTGGCCGTCGTCGAGCGATGAAAATCGTGCACCTTGATCGCGATATGGCCTTGGTCATGATACAGGGCTAGCACCACATCGAATTCACCGGCAATGGCGCGATTAAAGACCGAGTCAGCGGGCAGTGGCCCAATAGCCTTAACACCTTCCTGCTGAGCCTGCTTGACTGCAGGCGTCAGTTCTTCGATTTCCTCGCGCCCGAGCAAGCCACCCTCGCCGCCGTGCGGGTTTAAAGCCGCCAACGCGATGCGTGGGTTGCTTAGCCCCCACTGGCTAAGCGTTTGATGAATGAGGTGCAGTTTGCCCAGCACCTGCTCCTTGGTGACGAAGCGCACGGCGTCGGCCAGCGACTTATGGGTAGAAAGATGCACCACGCGCAAACCCGGGGTCATCAACATGGTCGCGGTCTGGCTGACCCCTGCCAGTCGGGCCAGAATTTCCTGATGGCCTATATCGTTGACATAGCCTGCGGCGTGAATGGCTTCTTTGTTAATCGGCGCGGTGACCATGGCTGCAAGCTCGCCCTGCAAACAACACTTGGCCGCCCACTCCACGGCTTGCACCGCCAGCTCACCACAGCTGGCCTGTACTTGGCCAAAGCGAAAATCTGCGGGTTCGGGGACGCCAAGGTCCAGCAGACTCCAGCCGGGCGTGGCTTCACTGGGGTGGGTGATTACGGGCATTGAAGGCAGAGGCTGAGACAGGCTGTCGGCCCCCTTGGCCAAGCACCATGGCGCACCAACAAGGATCCATGGCGTTTGCCCGAGCGCCCCCGCGGCGTCGGCATCACCGAGTACACGGGCAATAATCTCAGGCCCTACCCCTGCCGGGTCGCCCATGGTGATCGCAATGGGTAGTACCTTGTCGTTGCTAGCTGTTGCCATAATCGCCTAGTAGACCAGAAAGGGTTTGACCACTGTGGCACCGTTTACGGCTTTCGCCAAGTCATTAACCATTGGGCTGAATGTATTGGGCCGAATGATCTGCAGGCTTGAGTAATGAACACCAAAAGTTGATATTTTAGTTGATTTTTATAACTGTATATTTATACAGTATAGCGCCCAGCAGGATTTTCCAAACAGGCAGCTCACCATGCAATCTCTCAATGATTTGGTCGATAGTTTTCATCTCTACGCGGTATGCGAACCCTGTCAGCGGCAAACTAAGTTAGATGTGGAGAAGCTAATCGAGCAGCTGGGTGGCGACACGCAAGTACACAAAATGCGCTCTAACCTGCGCTGCCGGCTGTGTAACACGCGCAGTGAAGATTTACGTATAGTGTACGTTGGGCGTAAGGATCAAGAAGCCATTTTCCAATACCGCCGCTAACCCGACGGCGCGGCGCTAGAGCATCTCGGTATCAACCAAAGTCAGACCAAAACCTTCAACTCCAACATACTCGACGTTGCGGCCAGCAATTAGGCGGATTCGGCTCAGACCCAAATCGCGCAAAATTTGCGCCCCAACCCCAACCTCAAGCCACTGGCTGCGACGCTCATCTTCCCGGCTCTGGGACTCGAAATCCTCCAGCGGCACACCGACAAATCCGGTGCGCAGGTAAATCAACACACCGCCGCCCAAGGCTTCGATACGCTTCATGGCAGCGTTGAGTAGATTGCTCGGATGCTCGTCAGATTGACCGCCAAAAATATCCTCCACCAGTTTCTCGCGGTGGATGCGTACCGGTACCGACTCCATGGCATGAATATCACCAAACACCACGGCAATATGCTCAGCCTCTTCGAACTTGGTTTTGTAACCGTAGGCTTGCGCCTTACCGATAGCGGTTGAAACCGCAAACTCATAGCTGCGCTGCACAAGCTGCTCGCGCTGTTGTCGGTAAGCGATTAAATCCGCAATGGTGATTATTTTCAGATTGTGTTCGCGCGAGAAATTCATCAGCTCGGGTAGACGCTGCACTGTGCCATCGTCGTTCACCAGCTCTGCCAGCAGGCCTACTGGCGGCAGTCCGGCCAAGGTCGCCAAATCTGTGCCCGCCTCCGTATGCCCCGAACGCACAAGCACCCCCCCTTGCCTGGCTACTAAGGGAAAGATGTGCCCGGGCCGCACAAAGTCATCGGCGCTGACATTGCTATTAGTCAGCGCTTGAGTCGTCGCCGCCCGCTCCTCGGCAGAGATACCCGTCGTAAGGCCTTCTTTATAATCGATGGACACGGTGAAGGCGGTGCTCATGGGCGCATCGTTGCGCGAAACCATGGGGTCTAAGTGCAGCTTCACCGCCTGCTCTTGCAGAATGGGCGTACACAAAATACCGCTGGTATGACGAATCATGAAGGCCACTGCCTCTGGGGTCGCCTTGCTGGCGGCCATGATCAGATCCCCTTCGTTCTCGCGGTCATCGTCATCAACAACCATGACCATTTCGCCCTGACGAATCGCCGTCAATGCTTCTTCAATGGTATTGAATACGTTGGGGGTATTGTCGTCGCTCATAGGATCGTCGCTGTAGCCAAAACGGTGCAAGAGCCTAGCACAGCCAACAATCTGCAAACAGTGACGGTCGACGGCTGGACAGCTTAGGCAGCCCTATGAACGTTCACTGGGTTACGTCTAAATCGCCTGCTTGTCGCGCAGCTGGGCTACCTCTGCCGCATCGAGTCCCAGAAATTCCAGCAGCACCGACTCGCTATCGGCACCCAAAGCGGCTACGTCGGGCACGCTGGGGGTGTCCATGTCTTTGAAGCGTATGGGCGTATGAAATTTCAGTGACTGTTCGCCCCATTTGTCCTCGGTCCAAGCCAAGGTACCCCGGGCAAGCAGCTGCGGGTCGTTGACCACATCGTCCAACGTTTGCACTGGGGCGCAGATCATTCCAGCACTTTGCGCAATGCTGAAAATTTCTGTCTTCGTGCGAGTACTCGTCCACGCCTGCACCAGCGCATCGACTTCGTCCATATTACGCGCGCGATCACGGGTGCGAGCGAAGCGCTCGTCTGTTTTTAGCTCCGGTCTACCCATGGCGTCACACAGCCGCAGCCAATGCTCGCCACGAAAACAAATCATGGCCACATGGCCGTCCTTGGCTTGGTAAACATTGTAGGGAGCCAGCGCCATACCCGAGTGTCGATTACCGGTTCTCGGCGGCTGATGGCCGAGCTGAAAATAGGTACCTAACTGGGTCGCCAAAGCGGGGAAAACACAGTCTTGCATGGAGATATCGATGACCGCGCCTTGGCCCGTTTGCTCGCGTTGGTACAGTGCCGACACAATACCCGCGTACAAATGCGCGCCGCCCAAAATGTCGCAAAATGCCGCACCGGCCTTGGTGGGCGGACTGTCTGCGTCTCCGGTAACGCTCATCACGCCGCTCATGGCCTGCAAAGTAATGTCCATGCCTAGATAGTCACGATAAGGGCCGCTGCCGCCATAACCTGTACCCGAGGCATAAATCAGCCGTGGGTTCAGTTCGCGCAGCACGCTACTACCCAAGCCATTGTCCGCCAAGGTACCTGGCGAGAAATTCTCCAACACCACATCAACTTGCGGCACCAGATCAAGTATTAGCTGGCGACCTTCAGGATGCTTGATGTTGGCAGTAATACATTGCTTAGCGCTGTTAAACATTCGGAAAGGAAAGCTGGGTCTGGCGCTACCACTGCGGCCACGCAGCGATTCGCCCGTGGGAGATTCAACCTTGATGACTCGAGCGCCCGCTTGGGCAAGCAAAAAACCGCAGTAAGGACCGTTATAAACCTGACCAAAATCCAGCACGGTAATACCGGCCAAGGGTGTCGCTGTAGCCATCTGCCGTTGTCTCCCAATCGTTAGCGGACATTGAGGCTACTCTAGCGCGTCGGCATCAACGGCAAAAGCCACCACATAGTCGGCACTACCACCCATCGGAATACGCGAATCACCGCCGGCAGCAATGACAATAAACTGTCTGAGCTTGCCCTGCTCGTCTGCCACCGAATAACTCATAGGCGTCGCCACACCCGGAGCGGGTAACTCGTGATGCCAGAGCAACTCGCCATTTTCGACATCGTAGGCACGCAAAGTACTGTCGATCATAGAGCCGATAAAAAACAGTCCGTTGCTGGTTAGCAGCGGGCCGCCCAACTGCGGCCAACCCGGAGAGAGCAGCCGATCAATAACGCCCGATTCACCACCGTGAGGACGGCGCCAACGCTGTTGCTGGGCGGCAATATCTACAACCAGCACCTCGCCGAGGGGAAACCCTGCACAGGGCAATGCACCAAGGTAGGGGTCCAGCATAATTTGTCGAGCCATGGAGTAACCCGCGCCAATTTGTACTCCGACTTCTACGTCCGAATCTAACTGAAAAAAGTCGCGATAAGCTCGAAACGACGCTTCGCGCTCCTCCACAGGCCGCTGCCTGTCTGTCATGGCCGCCACGATTTCCGGCGGCGCCTTGGACTGATCCAGCAACTTAACCCGGGTAGCAAAACTGTTGGTGTGCAGGGCAATTAAACCGCGCTGACCATCAACCGCTACACCACCCCAGTTGGTAGCGCCGGTAAAGCTAGGCATGCTCACCGTCCACTGCTCGGTTATTGGGGTAAAAATTTCACCAACGGTGGCGTCGTTTTCAAGACCATCGCATAAACCCAGCGGCGACTGACCGGCCACGTAAGGGCGGCCAACCCGAAAGGCCTCGGGCGGGTACAGTTGGGTTGCTGACAGCTGTTCTTTTAGCGGGCCGTAACGAGGCACCTCGCGCTGCTCCAAGTCAATCAGCGGCTCGCCAGTTTCACGATTG
Source organism: Gammaproteobacteria bacterium (assembly GCA_002731575.1). Classification (GTDB taxonomy): domain Bacteria; phylum Pseudomonadota; class Gammaproteobacteria; order Pseudomonadales; family Azotimanducaceae; genus UBA4421. The sequence continues at coordinate 28,988 of PCCE01000047.1, forward strand.
AGCACAAAGATAAAACCCATCTTAGTGCTCTGAATCAGCGCGGGAACATCTTCGCCATTGAGGTTTAAATCCACCACCGACGGAATTGACGGCATGTCGAAGTCCCAAAAATCGTTCTGCACTGCTTTAAAGTGCCAGACCAGTTCACCGCTACTCGCCTGCAGCGCGATCACCGAGGAGCCGTAGTAGGCCATATCTAGGGGCCCTGTCCGATAATAGTCAGGGGCAGGATTGCCCGTTGGCAAAAACACCAAATCGCGCGCTTCGTCGGTAGCAAAACCAGCCCAGACATTGGGCGTGCCCAAGGCATAGCCCGCTGAACTGACCCTACCCTTGGCATAGTCGAAGCCAGGCGGGGCTAAATCAAAGGCCCAAACTAATGCGCCCGAGCGCACGTCAAATCCGCGGACAACGCCACTGGGCGCATCCACACGTTGGTTGTCCGAAATGGCAGAACCGACAACGACAACATCGCCTACTACCGCTGGCGGCGAGGTTACCTGATATTCTTCAGACCACAGCAAGTCGCCAACACCTTGCACCAAGTCGATCTCACCGTTGCTACCAAAGTCGTCACACAGGCGGCCATTGGTGCCGTCCAGCGCAATCAGGCGCGCTTCATTCGTCGCCATGAAGAGCCGGTGCTCACAGGCCGCATCAGCGCCAGAGGGCAGAGGCGATTCACTCTGCGACCACTGAGCTAGGGCGCGGCAGTTGGCCTGATTGGGGTAAGGGCCGGTTCCGACCTCGGCGTCATAGGTCCACGCCACTGTCCCAGTCAGTGGGTCAAGGGCAGAGACCTTGTTCAAGGAACTGCAGACGATAAGCAGGCCATTGGCCAATATGGGGGTATTCTGAAAGACCGTAGTGTTTTCGCCGGTACGAAACGACCAAGCGGGTTCTAGCTGCTCGATGTTCTGCCGAGTAAGCGTTGCCTCGCTGGTGAATCGCGCACTGCCTGTGCCCGCGTAGCTAGGCCATTCACTGGTGCGACGCGGCTGCGCCATTGACGCTGCCTCTAGCTCTGCCTCTGCCTGATACGTGCCAAAATCTATGGAGCTGCAGCCGCCAAGAGACAATGCCATCATCAGAAAAACGACTCCAAACCCAGCGACCTTGCCGATAACCCTCATGTGCATACTTTTCCTTAGCGAATTTAGCGTGCGCGAGTACCGCAAAAAAGGCTTTGGAACGCAAAGTCCTTTTGCTACCGAAACTGAGAAAAGAGAAATGGCGCACCCGGCAGACGCCGTGCCAACGGTACGGCGGTGAGAGCGCCAAATCGCTTACCAGCGATTTGGATCAAGCGAGCAGATTTCGAGTCCGGCCCGAAGCATCTCGACTGCAGAAAGATTTTGGATAGGGCGAAATGTTGAAGGAAAGAATGGCGCACCCGGCAGGACTCGAACCTGCAACCCCCAGGTTCGAAGCCTGGTATTCTATCCAGTTGAACTACAGGTGCGCTGCTCGCATAACGATCCGTGCGAGGGAGCAGAATGTTGCACCAGCCTCGGTGCTTGCGCAAGCGCGCTCTAGCAAATAGACCTGAATTACCTAACTGCGCAGCAGGCGTCCTGGCACCGCACCGCTGTGTTCGTTGTTGCTCAGCAATATCTCACCGTTCACCACGGTGTTCAAAATGCCATCCGCCGTTTGCTTCAGACGCTTGGCCCCTGCGGGCAGGTCGTGCACAACATCGGGCATTCTCGCGCCAATAGTTTGTGGATCGAAGACAACTAGGTCTGCCGCCATGCCCTCACGCAGGAGGCCGCGATCATGCAAACCCCACATGGTGGCCGTGTTGTAGGTAATTTGCTTTACCGCATCTTCTAGCGTCATCGCTTGTTTCTCGCGCACCCAGTAGCTGAGCAAGTGGGTCTGCAAGGAAGAATCCATAATCTGCGACACATGCGCGCCGGAGTCCGAGAAGGTGATTACCGAGCGGGGGTGTTTCATCATGTCCAGCACCTGAGATTGATCTTCGTTGGCAATGGGCTGACGGAAGAACATCTTCAGATCACGCTGCAGGGCCATGTCGATCATCAGTTCCACCGGGTGCACGCCCTTAGCCCGAGCCAGTTCGGCCATGGAGGGCTTGTCGTAAACCATGTCATCCATTGGGTAGATGTAGTCCCACTCCGGTGGACGGGCCTCCGCACCGACAATGCGCGGGCCGGTGTATTCGCGGCTGGCCACTTCCACGAGCTTGGCCTTAATCTCTGGGTTACGCATTTTCGCGGCTTGTTCAGCCAGCGGCAGCTGACGGAATTCCGACCAATACTCCCAGTTATCAAATGGCGTATTGCTTTCAAAAGACAGCAGACTCGACAGCGCGCGACTGTGTACTTGAGCAAACATCCGGCCCCCAGCCGCTGCGGTTTCATCCAGCAAATCAAAGTACGGGCGCCATAAATCCGGCGCTGCCCGCACGCTGAACATACCCCAAGTCTGCGGTACACCAGACTCCACCGCCAAATCCCGCAGCCGGCCATGATATTCGGCGATGCGCTCAGGGTCTCTCCCGGGAGCCTCGCCGGCAATTTCGAACAGTCCTTTGCCGGTTTCGCCTACCGCGTTAACGATGGCGCGAACTTCATCCCACTCGGCCAAACGGCTGGCCACGGGGCGATCATCGGCGGTGAGGTGGTTAAAGGTACGCGAGGTTGAAAAGCCAATAGCACCTGCATGCATCGCCTGCTTGACCAATTGCTGCATCTGCCGCACATCGTCTTCGCTGGCGGCATCAGCAAAGGCACGCTCGCCCATCACATAGGTGCGAAGCGCCGAGTGACCAATATAGCCAGCGTAGTTAATGCCCTTGGGCAATTCGTCAACAACGTCTAGAAATTCGGGAAATGTCTCCCAGCGCCAATCTATGCCTTCGAGCATGGCATCACGCGAGAGGTCTTCCGCGCGCTCTAAGTTGCGAAAGACCATGTCGGCGTCTTCCTGCTTGCAGGGCGCCAGCGTGAATCCGCAGTTCCCCATGACCACGCTCGTGACACCGTGATAGCAGGAGCACGAACCGATAGGGTCCCAGAAAATTTGCGCGTCCATATGGGTATGGCCGTCAACGAAGCCCGGTGAAACCACATGGCCTTCGGCGTCTATGGTTTGCTTCGCACGTTCGTTAATGCGGCCAATTGCGGCAATTTTGCCCCCACTCACTGCCACATCCGCGCGGTAACTTGGGCTACCCGAGCCGTCGACTACGGTGCCGTTTTTGATTAACAAGTCATAGGTCATTGCCTTTCTCCCATTTTAATAGCTGAGTGCTACTTACTAGCAGCACGCTATCTATGCACTAACAGTGCGCTAATTCCCCTTTCACCGCATGGTAGCATGACCTTTTGGGATTCTTACAAGGCCCGTGGAGCAGATGCAGTACGCCGAAAACGCAGCGAAAATCACCTTTAAAGTGTACCCGGGTAATGGCCCATATCTGCTGCTAGTGCACGGTTTTCTGTCTTCCAAAGCCCAGTGGCTGGCTAACATTGAAGCCCTCGGCAGGGTCTGTCGGCCCATTACCGCCGAGCTTTGGGGCCATGGCCAATCACCTGCTCCCGAGGACCCGACACTGTATGCACCCCAAGCCTATATGACCCAATTCGAGCAAATCCGCCAGCAACTGGGCATTCAACGCTGGTTCGTTTGTGGCTACTCGCTGGGCGCGGGTCTGACCATTCGTTACGCCCACGACTGTGCGGCACAGGTCTATGGCCACATTTTTACTAACTCCAATTCGGCCCTCGCCGACGCTAAACAAATTCAGCAGTGGGTCGACACAGCTGCGAAATCCGCCAACAACATTCGTCAAGGCGGCATGGCGGCCATTGACCGCATTCCCGTGCACCCGCGGCGGGCAAGGAACTGGCCTGAACAGGTGAAGGCCGAACTGCTAAAGGACTGCGCCCTTCTGAAGCCCGAGGGTATAGCGAACACTCTAGAGTTCACCAACCCCTACACCAGTATCCGCCAATTGGCGGCTCAGAACCCTCGGCCTGCCCTGCTCTGCCATGGCGCCAAGGAGCGACGTTTTGAGCACAACAAACAATGGGCAGAAACCCATATGGCTAATTTGACCATCGCCGAGCTAGACACCGGCCATGGCGTTAACATGGAAGACGCTGACGCATTCAATCAGCATGTCTGCCAATTCATCAGTCAACACACCACAGATTAATCAGCCGACTACCGGGGAGGCCAACATGCCCGTACAACCCAATCGCCCCAGACGCAGCGCGCTCTCTGTGCCCGGCAGCGCGCAGAAAATGATCGATAAGGCGGCAGCACTGGCGGTAGATCAAGTATTTCTCGATCTTGAGGATGCGGTGGCCGTGGATGCCAAGGCGCAGGCGCGAGGCATGGTTGTTGAAGCGCTCAACAGCAAAGCGTGGGCCGCGCGCTGCGTCAGTGTACGCATCAACGATGTTGCCACCCCTTGGTGCCATGACGACATCATCGAGGTGGTTACCCACGCGGGCGCGCACCTCGACACCATTATTTTAACCAAGGCAAAGTCCGTCAGCGATGTGCGCTTCGTGCACCTGTTACTGGATCAACTCGAAGCCAAACTTGGTTTAACAAAGCGCATTGGCATCGAGTGTCTGATTGAAGAAGTAGAAGGCTTAATGCAGGTGGAACAAATTGCCGCCTGTTCCGACCGCATCGAAACACTGATTTTCGGTGTTGGCGATTACGCTGCCAGCCAGCAAATGCAGCTGGCCGCCGTCGGTAGCACTGGAGATTATCCTGGCGATTTGTGGCATTACCCGCGCTTCAAAATGACCATCGCCGCACGGGGCAACGGCCTTGATCCCATGGACGGACCCTATGCCGACTTCAAGGACCCGGACACTCTGTTGCTGGAGGCCAGGCGGGCGCAGACCCTAGGCATGGCTGGCAAGTGGGCCATACACCCGCAGCAGGTAGGCATCATTGAAGACGTTTTTACCCCATCGGCCCAGAGCATTGCGCTGGCGCGCAAACAGCACGCGGCCTACCAGCAGGCTCAGCAGAACGGACTTGGGGCCATTAGCGTTGACGGCGTGATGGTAGACGCTGCGAGCATTCGCATTAGCCAAAGCCTACTGAATCGGGCAGACATTCTTGGCCTCTAAGCATGCCTATAGCCGATCAACAGCGCCCCTGATCCGGCAGATACAAAGCTGCAACGCCTGTGCCGCACATCTGCCGCTGGACCCTAAGCCGGTTTTTCAATTTGGCATCGACGCGCCGATTTTGCTCATCAGTCAAGCACCCGGAACCGCAGCCCATCGCAGTGGTATGCCCTTTGACGACCCCAGCGGTGAGCGGCTGCGGCGCTGGCTGGGAGTGCGCAGCGAGAGTTTCTATAACCCAGCACATTTTTCGCTACTGCCCATGGCCTTTTGTTATCCCGGTAAGGGCAAGGGCGGCGACCTTCCGCCTCGGCCGGAATGCGCCAAGCTATGGCGAAGCCAGCTATTGGCGCAACTCAGCAATGTGCAGCTGACGCTGTTGGTTGGTGCCCATGCAGTAAACTGGCATCTGCACAAACCCAAGCAAAACCTTGGCGACTTGGTGGCAGATTGGCATCGCCGCTGGCCAGATACCGTGGTGCTACCTCATCCTAGCCCGCGCAACACCTATTGGCTGCGGCGACGACCATGGATCGAAGACACCCTCGTGCCCATGGTCCGCGAACGCGTAGCCGATCTGCTGGGTAGCAGCAACATCACGCCTTAGGCACAGCGCTCATAAAGGTATTGAGGTCAAAATAGTCGCGCCATTCCTTGATCTTGCCAGCGGACATTTCAAACACACCCAGACAGGGCAAGTTCACCCCACCTGCGGCGAACTTGGTGCGGTCGAGGCGCTCACAAAAAACCACGTCGCCTTCGGCCACCAAGTAAATAATGTCCCAATTGGTCGCCGTCCAGTTGGCGGTGAAACCAGCAATGAACTGCTGCACGTTCTCGCGGCCCGCAACGAGTCCGCTGGACATATTGTAATAACAGCCGTCTTCACAGAAGTAGCTGGCCAGCTCTGCAGGGTCTAAACGCGACCAAGCCTCAATAAAGTTTCGTATGATTTGCGCGTTGTCCGACATAGGTACCCTCTCCCTGATCGCATTGATGTTTTCATCAATAGGAGCGAGGCAGATCTAATACATGCTCTGCAACAAAGTTGCAGATCATCTCCTGAGAAATTGGCGCAATGCGCATTAGCCGCGCTTCGCGCCAATAGCGCTCCACATGATATTCCTTGGCATAACCAAAGCCGCCATGGGCTTGCATCGCTTGATCCGCAGCCTGAAAACCAGCATCCGCTGCCAACCACTTGGCCATATTGGCCTCTGCACCGCAGGGCAAACCGTTGTCCAGCATCCATGCAGCTTTGCGAATCATCAGCTCCGCCGCGTCCAACCGCATCTTGGCTTCGGCTAACGGAAACGATACTCCTTGATTTTTACCGATAGGCCGACCAAATACAACCCGCTCGTTGGCATAACCCACCGCACGGCGCAGCGCGGCCTTGCCGATACCCAGCGCTTCTGCGGCAATTAGGACACGCTCGGCGTTTAGGCCTGAAATCAAATACTGGAAGCCCTTGCCCTCTTCGCCCACCCGGTCACTTATGCTTACTGGCAAATCGTCGTAAACCACCTCACAGGTAGCCACTGCATTGCGCCCTACTTTGTCGATGGGAGAAATGGTCACCTCGTCCCGCTGCAGCTCGGCCAGCAACAGAGTCATACCGTCAGTTCGGCGTTCTACTTCCTCGCGTGGCGTCGTCCGAGTCAACAAAAGCACCCGCTGCGACTGTAGCGCCTTGGTAGTCCAGACTTTACGTCCGCGCACAACGTAGTGATCTCCGTCGCGCCGTGCGGCTGTCTTAATCGATGTGGTATCGGTACCTGCATCCGGCTCTGTGACACCGAAGGCCACATGCAGCTCGCCTCGGGCAACCGCAGGCAGGTACTTTTGTTTTATTTCCTCGGAGCCGAACTTTACGACCGGCTCCATACCGAACATGGACAGGTGCAAGGGTGTTGCACCGTTCATGGCCGCGCCGGATGCGGCCACTTCTTCCAGCACAATGCTGGCCTCGGTAATACCGCGACCGCTACCGCCATAAGCTTCAGGTATGGCTATCCCAATCCAGCCTGCTTCAGACATCGCAGTATAAAAGTCCCACGGAAACTCATGGTCGGCGTCCTTTTGCGCCCAGTACTCGTCAGGATAATCCGCACATACCTTGGCTACCGCATCACGAATTAGGTCCTGTTCTTCTGTTAGTGAAAAATCCATAACCCCCCCTATTTGTCTGGCAATCCCTTGGGCAGTATAGAGTGACCACACGCTAGCAACCACAGTGGAGGCATCCATGAATTCTGAGCAAACCCTCACCCTGCAAACCGAGCGCATGCAGGCACATATCGACAATGGCATCGGCTGGATGGTTTTTAACAATCCCGCCCGGCATAACGCACTATCGCTGGAAATGTGGGAGGGCATCGGCGACATCCTCGAACACTTTGCCGCTAACGACGACGTTCGCGTGGTTGTTATGCGCGGCGCTGGCGGCAAGGCCTTTGTTTCTGGCGCAGACATTTCAGAATTCGACAGTGCACGGGCAAACGCTGAACAACGGGCCAGTTATGGTGTGATTGCCGGTCGCGCCACGCACTGGCTCAACAAAATAGAAAAGCCCCTGATCGGGCTAATTGAGGGTTATTGCATCGGTGGCGGCTTAGCCACTGCCCTTTCTGCCGATATTCGCTTCGCCACACCAGATTCACGCTTTGGCATCCCGGCGGCCAAACTCGGGCTTGGCTACGAATTTGAGGGCCTAGCCAAGCTGGCCCGATTGGTTGGCCCAAGCCGTGCACGCGACATCATGTTTTCCGCCCGCTTTATGCCCGCCATTGAGGCCAAGGAAATGGGTTTGGTCAACTTCATCTACCCCAGGGAAGACATTGAGAACGCTTGCATCGACTACGCCAAAACCGTTGCGGGCAATGCGCCGCTGACTGTAAAAGCGGCGAAGGCGGCGCTCAACGCATGGGAGCGCGGCAGTCGCGAGGACGAGGTGGAAACCGTGCGCGCCATGGTCGATGTCTGCTTTAACAGCGAGGACTACAAGGAGGGCCGCAAAGCCTTTGCAAGCAAACGCAAACCCGAATTCAACAGCCGCTAGCTAAGTTTGAAAGCCCAGTTTAGGAAGTGGGCCCATCGTTACCTGCCCTACCTCTGTTAAGCTACGGTTTTGCCAGCGTAAAGGGCGTTTTCATGAGCCAAGCCGTCACAGCCTGCGTTATCGTTATCGGTAACGAGATTCTTTCCGGGCGAACCCAAGACATAAACCTCAACCACATTGCCACCACCTTGGGCGGTTGGGGTATTCAAGTACACCACGCAAGGGTCATACCCGACGACGAGGACATCATCGTCAACACGATTAACGAGGTGCGGGTGGCCTACGACTATGTGTTCACAACCGGTGGCATTGGCCCTACTCACGATGACATCACGGCAGTCTGTGTGGCCAAGGCCTTCGACGTGCCCATCATCCAGCACCCGGAGATTGCCGAGCGCATCCGCCAGCGCCCAGCACCGCAAGACATCATGGCATCACGCTTGCTGATGGCACGGGTGCCCGAAGGCGCCAGCCTAGTCGACAACCCCAGCGGTGGGCCCCAAGGCTTCGCGATGCACAATGTCTATGTCATGGCGGGCATACCAAGAGTGATGCAGGCCATGCTTTCAACCCTCGAGGGCAAACTGCAAAGCGGCTTCGTAATTCGCAGTCATACGGTACGCGCCTATACCGGAGAGAGTTCTATAGCCGACGCCTTGGCGCAGATACAGCTCGACAACCCAGATGCAGACATAGGCAGCTATCCATTTTTGCGCGACGATCGCTACGGTACCCACTTAGTGATTCGCGGCGCTGACACCACCCTACTGGCGCAGATAGCCGCAGCGGTAATGGAAGCGGTGCGAGCCATTGGCGAGACCCCAGAAGACTTGGGCTTAGATGCCGATGCGAATGCCTGAGCAAGCGCCATCTAGCGGCTTGTTGATCACGCCTCTGCGCAAGTCTTTGCGCAAGCTGAGCGGATGCTATGCGCTGCTGATGTCCTTACTAGGGGCACTATTACTGGCCCTGTTCAGCACTGGGGCCTATGCCCAATCCCATATATCCGTAGCCCAACATACAAGCAATCCTGAAACCTCCTACAGCAGCGGTGCGCAGCCGAACCGGGTGCTAGCTGCGAGAATCGCGCTGCAGCAATGTCAGCAGGCGAATCCGCCTGTTGCCGCATCTCCAGGCACCACAGATGCGTGCGAGCTGGTGGTTATGGACGGTGAGCAGATCACAACCGCCGCCCAGCTAAGACCACAGCATGAAGCGGCAACGCCGTTGTATCTGTGGCGCTTTCGCAGTGACAGCCGCAACGACAGCGCCACGGTTTATGTGGGCGGGACCGTGCATATATTGAAACAGACCCTTTACCCGCTGCCGGAGCAATTCCAGCAGGCCTACGACGCCAGCCAAAATCTGGTGTTTGAGGTAGACCTGAGCCGCTATGCGCCAGCCCAAGTGCAGAACAAAACCATGCAGTACGCACAGCTCAGCGAAGGCTCCTTGCGCCAAAGCCTACCAACCGAGACCTACCAAGCCTTAGTCGATGCGGGCCTGCTCTACGGCATGCCGGTTGGCCAAATGCAGAATTTCAAACCCATGCTGGCATTCCAGCAATTGGGCGTGCTGGGCATGTTTGCCCTAGGCTACGATCCAGCCTTTGGTGTCGATCATTATTTCGGCCAACTCGGCGAGCGTGACGCTGAGCATATCCTGCAGCTTGAAACCTTAGAGCAGCAGCTTGGCCTGCTGTTTAACCAGCCGCTGGACGTACAGGTAGCAGTGCTAGAACAAGCCCTTGAGGAACTGGATTCGCTAGAGACCACAACCAGCGCCCTAGTCCGCGCCTATTTTCACGGCGACGACGCGACGCTTTTCGCGCTCATGGACGAGCAAGCCGGCGACCACCCTCTGGCCAAGGCGTTTAACGCCCAGCTTATTGACCAACGCAATCGCGGCATGGCGAAAAAAATACAGGGCTACCTCGGCACCGACGACAGCTACTTCGTACTGGTTGGCGCGGCCCACCTGGTTGGCCCCATGAGTATTATCGCCTTACTGCAACGTGCAGGCTTTAGTGGCACCAGGCTTTATTCCAGTCAATCCCTCTCGGCACAGCGCTAAATTTTTATGCTCGACACCAGTAGCTTTCAGCCAGCCCTTGGACTTGGCAACCCCAACCTACAAACCATTATGAGCAGCGTTGGGCGGAAAATTTTCAAGCCCCATTGGCAAGATGCCTTCGTCGCCCGGTCAACACACCGGGACATTCATGTCCAAGGGCAGCATCTGACCGCTCGCTATGACCGTGCCGACGACGCCGATGCGCCCTTGGTGATGATTATTCACGGCTGGCTCGGCAGTGCCGACTCTACTTACGTGCTGGCGACCGCCCACAGCCTGAACAACGCTGGTTTTCATGTCGCCAGACTGACCCTTCGCGACCACGGCAACACGGCGGGGTTAAACGAGGGTATGTTTCATTCCGCCATGACCGACGAAGTAGTGGCGGCGGCGCAGTTTGTGCTGAGCGATTTCAACCGCAGTGCTGCCGGCCTGCTGGGATTTTCCATGGGCGGCAACTTTGCGCTACGGCTCGCCAAACACCTGCCCCAGCTTCATGTACTCGCAATTTGCCCCGCGATCAGCCCGCGCCACACCGTGGAACAGATCGGCAACAGCGGTATCTATCAACGTTATTTCATGGGTAAGTGGCGTGCGCTTTGGGAGCAGAAGCAGGCCGCATTCCCCCAGCGTTACGATTTTTCTCGAATGAACGGCGTAACCAGTATCCAGGCACTAACTGAAATTTTTATCGAGGAACATACCGACTTTGCCAGCCTAGACGAGTACTACGCGGCCTACGATTTGCGCGGCGACGCGCTGCAAGGTGTCTCTGCAACCATACTTGCCGCCAGCGACGACCCGATTATTCCTGCTGAGCATTATCAAGGATTACCCGATTCCATACATGTTGCGCTGTCCGCACGCGGTGGGCATACCGCCTATATCAAGAACTGGCGGTTGGAGAGTTGGGTAGACGACTATGCTCTGGGGATTTTTACCCGACGCCTAAACTCATAGATACTGTTATACTCAGAAAAATATGTATTCGCAGACCAATCATGCGCACTTAGTGGGGCATTGCACTCCGCAGTCGGCAGATCCAGCAGCTCGAAGTCCTTAGCTAATACCATGTAATGGTTGGCAAGACGGCTTTCGCCGTTAAAAGTAATCTGATCTTCTTGCTGACCTTGCAGCTTGGCGCCGAGCTTGCGCGCCACAGCAATACCGGAGCTATTATCCGGCTGCACAAAGAGCTCGACCCTTGCCAGACCTAAGCGGTCAAAACTCCAATGCAGCGCTTGCGCAGCAGCCTGAGTGCAAATTCCGCGGCCAACTGAATCTCTGCGCACCCAATAACCCATCTGACCCACGGGTTGTCCAAGAACAGGCAAGTAAATGTCAACGCCGCCCAGAATGTGCTTATCGTTGGAGCCAACAATCGCCCAACGAAACGCTTGGCCTTGTTGCCAGTGATCAATACTGCTGTTTACCCAGGCCCTCGCATCTTTCAAAGTGTAACGCGGCGTGCACCAATCCAACCAGGGGCCAATATGGCCAACCGAGCTCGACACAGCCCGCTGCAGATCGCTGGCATCGGTAGATTTGTAAGGACGAATACTTATCGGCATAGAGGCAGCTCAAATAGCCCTCTATTGCAGACCATTTCACCGCTTAAGGCATCACCGTTGATCGGATAAACACCACCCTCGGTCTAAACCTTGCCCTTTTCGACTCTATATTTTACGAATTGGGGCCTGATGCCCTCCTTTCGTCGCCACGAAAGAAATAAGTCAACACCAACAATATCGCCGCAATCACTAAGTAGTACTGAATCATGTAGGAGAAAATAGGCGACATACTTTGCAAACCGCCGTCGGTGGCCTCACCACCCAACAGACCTGCGAGCACGCCGCCAATGGCTGAGGCCAAGAACCACAGACCGAACATCTGCCCAACATAACGCTTGGGCGAGTAACGCGAGAAAGCCGACAGCCCAATTGGCGAAAGAGTCAGCTCGCCCCAAGTTTGGAGCAAATAGGTGAGCAGCAACCACTGCAAACCAATGGGAGCTGACTCCAAGGCCACCCCAACCGCAACAAGCATGACCACAAAACTCAGAGCCATGAACAGCAGGCCCACGGCAAATTTAAGCGGCAGCGAAGGGTCCAGATTGCGCCGCCCAAGAAAGGCCCAAAAGGCCGCGAACATAGGCGCGAAGATCACTACATAGATGGGGTTAAAGAACTGCACCCAAGACACAGGCATATCAAAACCCATGAAATTAAGGTCGGTATAGTCCCGGGCGAACAGGTTCAATGAGCCCCCAGATTGATCAAAACCAGACCAAAAGGCTGCCGCAGCAACAAACAGCAAAAACAGCAGCAGCACGTTCTTGCGTTCCGCCGCGTTGAGTCCGGCGAAGGCATACAGGTAGACAAAGTAGATGCCGGCAATCGTTGTTAGGAAGTAAGCAAAATTCTCCGCAAACACACTGGCCTGAACGTCGATGACCCCAGTGCCGAACAACACCACCGGCACGGCTGCCAACACAGCGGCACCCGAAGCCCACTGTCGGTATTTGTTGCGAGTCGTATCCGGCATGGCATTTGGTGCAAGCCCTGCATCACCGAGCAAATGACGAGTGCGTGCATACTGCAAAACCCCGAACAACATACCCACACCAGCAGCGCCAAAACCCCAATGCCAGCCGATCTTCTCGCCCATATAGCCGCAAATCGCAAAGCCCACCATGGAGCCAATGTTGATGGACATATAAAAGATGGTGAAGCCAGCATCCCGACGCGGATCGTCGTCGGCATATAGCTTGCCCACTATGGTGGAAATGTTGCTTTTCAACAGCCCGGTACCAATGGCCACCAAGCCCAAACCAAAAAACAATCCAGATTCAATGGGCACCGCCAAGATGAGATGGCCCAAGGCAATAATAATCGCTCCGTAGAGCACAGCGCGCTGATGGCCGAGCAGATTATCTGCCAGCCAGCCGCCGGGTACCGCTAAGAAATACACCATGCCCACATAGATGCCGTAGATAGCTTGAGCCTCCAGCGGACTCATGCCAAGGCCGGCGTTTGCAGTGCTTACTGCCCCGGTCATGTACAGCACCAATAAAGCGCGCATGCCGTAGTAGGACATTCGCTCCCACATCTCGGTAAGAAACAAGGTTCGCAGGCCTACGGGATGACCAAAAAAATCAGCGTTAGTGGCAGTCATCGGTTTGTCCTTGGCTAAGGGCTGCGGCATTCATGCGGCGGTGGTCACCGCGAATGCGGTGTCGGCATCAAGTTGCCAACGCAGCTGGCCAATCGCCAGCTTTCAACAGCATGGAAGGTAACCGCTTACCCAAGATCGGCTCAAGCCATGCGGCAGCATCTAATAGTGCTGGCATGGCTAAGTCGTGACCCACATCGCTGCGATTGAGCAAATACACCAAATCTTCGGTGGCGATATTGCCGCTGGCATTAGGCGCAAACGGGCAGCCACCGATGCCGCCAATGCTCGCATCCAAGGTCGTTACACCGGCCAGCAAACTGGCAAAGGCGTTGCCAATACCAGTATTGCGGGTGTCATGAAAATGCGCGCGCATAGGAACGTCACCGGCAAGTTGACCCAGCGCGGTAAAAGTCTGCTGCACCTGCCACGGCACACCCACGCCGATGGTGTCAGCCAAGGCGATCTCCACCGGTCCCGCCTCAAGCAGGGCTTCTGCCGCCGCCAGCACGTTAGCCAAGGGCACCTGACCTTCGAAGGGACAACCAAATGCCACCGCCAAGGTGACCTGCACGGGGAAATTGGTTTGCGCGCCGTCTTGGATAACTTCGCGGGCCATGGCCACAGCATCCGCCACCCGCTGGCCTTGATTGCGTTCACCAAAGGTATCGCTCACTGGTACCACCAAACCCGCCTCATCAAGGCAGGTTTCACGCAAGCGACGGTAGCCGCGCTCATTCAGAATGAGACCCGTGTAGCGCACATCGCCGCGCTGCGGTAGTCCCGCACACACGGCTTCGGCGTCCGCCATTTGCGGCACACGCTCTGGGTGTACAAAACTGGTGACCTCAATACGGCGGCTGCCTGCAGCCAAGGCATGATCGATAAGCTGCAGCTTTTGTTCGGTGCTGACCAGCACATCTTCGTTTTGCAGCCCGTCACGCGGACTGACTTCCATTACTGTAACCGCAGTAGGCAACATGGCAGAGCGGCTAAAAGCCTTCGCGCAGACTAACGGTTTTGTTAAATACGGCGACGCTGCCCTGTGCGTCTTGGTCCCTGTAAAAGTAACCCTGCCGCTCGAACTGAAAGCGCTCGGCATCGTGCTGCATAATCGCTGGCTCCGCCACCGCGTCTAGTAACGTTAGAGACTCGCTGTCGATATCGTCCAAGAAGGTTTGCGCCGAAGGGCTGGGCACCTTGAACAGGCGACCATAGTCCATCACCTGTATCGGCACCCCGGCATCGGCGTCTACCCAATGCACCACACCCTTGGGCTTGAGGCCCGAGGTATCCTGACCACTCTTGGAGTCGGCAAAGTAGCTGCAATTCAGCTGCACCACATTACCCTCATCGTCTTCGATCACCTCATCGCAGCGAATAATGTAGGCATAGCGCAAACGCGCCATCCCGCCGGGTGATAGTCGCTTCCACTTCGGCGGTGGCTCCTCGGCAAAATCTTCGCGCTCGATATAAATCTCATTGCTAAACGGCAGTTCTCGTCTACCCAAGGCTTCGTTCTGCGCATGCCATGGGCCGTCCAAGGTTTCGCTACCGCTGTAGTTAGAAATAACCACCTTAAGCGGCTGCAGTACTGCCATGCCGCGCGGCGCGGTGGCTTCCAGTTCTTGCCGAATGCAAAAATCCAGCAGGTTCATCTCGATTACATTGTCTTGTTTGGTAACGCCAATACGCTGACAAAACTCGCGTATGGCGCTGGCTGGCACGCCGCGACGACGCAGGCCGGCCAAGGTTGGCATGCGCGGATCATCCCAGCCATTAACCAAGTTTTCGTCCACCAAACGATGCAGTAAGCGCTTGCTCATCACCGTATATTCCAACCCCAAACGCGAGAATTCGATTTGCGGTGGATGATAGTCAATGGCGATATTTTCCAGCACCCAGTCGTACAGAGGCCGATGATCGGCAAACTCTAGCGTGCACAGCGAGTGGGAAACGTGCTCAATGGCGTCGCAAATGCCGTGGGTGAAGTCGTACATAGGGTAAATACACCATGCATCACCAGTGCGCTGATGCGTGGCGTGGCGAATGCGGTAAATAACCGGATCGCGCATGTTCAGGTTCGCCGACGCCATATCAATTTTCAGCCGCGCCACATGAGTGCCGTCAGGAAATTCACCCGCACGCATGCGCTGAAACAGGTCAAGATTTTCTTCCACAGAGCGGTCCCGATAGGGGCTGTTTTCACCTGCTTCGGTAAGCGTGCCACGGGTTGCGCGCATTTGTTCTGGGTCCAGCGAACACACATAGGCCTTTCCATCGCGCATCAGCGCCTCGGCATAGCCGTAAATTTGCTCGAAATAATCCGAGGCATGAGTAATAGCCTTCCACTGAAAACCCAGCCAAGTCACGTCGCGCTGAATGGACTCCACATATTCGTTACTTTCCTTCACCGGGTTTGTGTCATCAAAACGCAGGAAGGTCTCGCCCTCATATTGCTGGGCAACACCAAAGTTCAAACAGATGCTTTTCGCATGACCAATATGCAAGAATCCGTTAGGTTCCGGAGGAAAGCGCGTGATAACGCCCTTGGCTAACGCATTGCTGGCGAGATCCGCTTCGATGCGCTGCCGAATAAAGTCAGTGGTTTCGTTGTCCATTGCTACCTTAGGTATGACACAAAAATACGGCGCTTGGCCTGCTGGCTGCAATTGTGAGAGGTCAGGGCCGGAAAAACCATGTTTGCTGCGACAATTTTAGTGTTTAGCCCAGCAACATGAACTGGGCAGTAGTCAGTCTGAACTCGTCTACAAAAGGGAGACCGTGCCAAATCACCTAACCACTGTGCTTGTTGCCCTGCTTACCGCCAGCGTATTGTTTTGGCTGCAGGTTCGTCTAACAGGCGATGACCTTGCGCAACTGATGCGCGATTTACAGGGCGAGCGCATCTACAGCGTGCTGCAGCAAGACCAAGGGGTTGGCTATCTGCGCACCCAAACCCATAAAGATGCGTCTGGCAACTGGGTTATGCAGCAGCAATTGAACATCAATCTGCTCAACGCACCAGCCTTTGCGACGCGCCAGCAGCTAACCTTTGCCGCCACGCCACCCCATGCCTTACTCAGCGCCAGCCTTACAGAGCAACGGCAAGAGCAGCACCAACAGGTCACCCTTGACGCAGTTAAGGACGGCTATCGCGCAACCGTGCAGCGAGGTGCCAATGTTGAACAACGCGTTTTATCGTGGCAATTCGGCCTGGGCGATCAACTCAGTTTGGAAAAGCAGCTGACGCTAGATGCCGAGCCGAATGGCCTGTTGCGCAGCCGCTACCTTGATTTGCGTACCCTGCAAGTGAGCGAACGAGAGCAGCAGCTCAGCCACCGCAGCAGCGCGGGCTACCGACTAACCTCAGAAGCCGATAATAGCATTACCCAACTGGACAACAGACGCCGACTCATCCGTTTCTCGGCACCACACCAATTCAGTTTCCAGCTCACCGACCAAGACACCGACACCCTGCAAAGGCTCATCGCTAACCAGCCAGCCCAGTGGTCAGCCAGCGCTGCAGTAGCGCCATTAACACAGGACCTTAGCCAGCCTCGCGCTGTGCAAAGCCTAACCCTTGCCCTTACACCCCAAGGGCCACGCACGCTGGCGCAGCTGGGATTGCCCCAAACGCTCAGCGCAGACCGACAACCGATACCGGCTGATGCGGGCGCAGCACTGGGCTTTTTACAGGCATCGCTGACCTTGCCAGTAGGTCACCCAACAATTCGCCAAGTATTGGACCAACAGCAGGAACAGCAGCAGCGGCAAGAGGGACGCCTCGACCAAACGGCTGCGCTGGCCCAGCAACTCATCGACCTGACCCGCAGCCAGTTACTTTACGCAGCAAACCAACCAGCAGGCTCAGTGCTGAACGCCATTGCAAGCGGCCGAGGTGCGTGTGTGGACTTCGCTGATCTGCTGACCACGTTGGCCCGAAGTCAGGGTATCGCCAGCCGCACGGTTTATGGCGTGGCCTACAGCACCCTGCCCACACCCGGCTTTCGTTTTCACGCTTGGAACCAAATTTTGCACCAAGACCAGTGGCATGCCTTAGACCCCACGTGGGATCAAGCCGTGGCCGATGCAACCCATATAGTGCTAGACGACCAAACCCTGGCGGCGCTGGCCAGCGCGATGCAGCAAAGGGCCATCGCCTTTACCCCGGTGCAGTGACGCCATCCCAGCAAGGCAGCTGCGCGCTCGGCACTAGCCACGTAAAGC
Source organism: Gammaproteobacteria bacterium (assembly GCA_002731575.1). GTDB lineage: Bacteria > Pseudomonadota > Gammaproteobacteria > Pseudomonadales > Azotimanducaceae > UBA4421. The sequence continues at coordinate 46,643 of PCCE01000047.1, forward strand.
ACTATTCAGGTTAGGCGCTATCGCGGCGGTTACGCAGCAAGCCTTCTTGGGTCATCGAAGCCACCAGTCGGCCATGTTCAGAGAAGAACTCGGCATGCACCATGCCGCGAGAACCCTGGGCGGTGGAGGTTCGCTTATGAAACAGCAGCCACTGGTCAAGGCAAACAGTGCGGTGTATCCACAGGCTGTGGTCCAAACTTGCCATTTGCAGGTCGCGGCGGTTTACCGATGACTGATGCGGCATCACTGCGGTGCTGACCAAGCCCATGTCCGAGGCATAGGCAACTAAGCAGCGTGCCAACGCCTGCAGCCGAAACGCCTCGTTTTGCGCATGCATCGCGCTATCCTGCGCATCACTGGGTAAGGACACGGCTTCACGAAATTTGATCCAAGTAGGATTCCAAAAGCGGTTCTCGCCCCAAGCCTCGCTGCCTAACTCAAATATCGAACGCAGATGAAACGGTCGGTCGACCTTGGCCATGGGACTCATGCGCGGATCGGCCTTCGGCCCGCCCAGTTCTCGAGCGACCTCCACGTCTTCCCGCAGCTCTGCTGGCGGCGGCACATTGGGCATTGGCGTGCTGTGCTCAAGGCCTATTTCATCCTGCTGAAACGAAGCGTCCATGTTGAAAATGGCCTGACCGTTTTGAATGGCAACAACCCGGCGGGTAGTAAAGGAGCGACCATCGCGGACCCGCTCGACCTCGTAAAGTACCGGCCGATCGACGCGGCCCGGACGCAGAAAATAGGCGTGTAGTGAGTGCAAATGCACATTATCTACCGTGCGGTAAGCAGCAGCGGAAGCTTGCGCTAAGACCTGACCACCAAACAGGCGCGCGCCGTTTTCAGTCTCGTTCTGGCCTTGGTACAGGTTTTCTTCGATCTGCTTTAAATCCAAGACCTTCAGCAGTTTGCTAGCCCGGCTGGGCGACACATCCGACATGGTAGCTTTCTCTAGGTGTCAGTAAGAAAGATGCCTGCGGCGACAGATTTGTGCCGGCAGCCCGTGCACTGGATACTAGCCTATGCGCGGCAGGTTTTAACCTTGAAGGGTTTGCTGGCCCACAGATTTTGCAAAAAAAGAGGGGATAACCATGAGCAGTGCGGGTGAAGACCAGTGGCTAGACGCCACACTAGACGGTGTTTTGGGCGGACAACCCACTGAGAACATCAGCATAAGCCAACCCGACATTGGCCTAGAAGCGGCTTATGCGCTGCAGGGTAAGCTCGTCAGCAAACTGCAAGGCCACGGCGGCTGGGGCAAGCTTCTTGGTTATAAAGCAGCACTTACAGCGCTACCTGCGCAACAAGCCATGGGCATTGACGAACCCATTGTCGGCGCGCTGTTCGCGCAGCAGGCCTACAGTGCGCTAACACCAGACGCAACTGACCCCGGCGCGCCACTCAGCATTACTGCCGATCGGCCAATACTGCTGGAAACCGAGCTTGGCTTCAGTCTCAGCAAGACCATTACCGCGCCAGTGCAGGTGGAAAATGTGTTCGACGTTATCGACACCTGCTGCGGCATGATCGAACTCGCCGCCCCCAACCTGCAGCAGCGCCCGAGCAGTGTCGATTTAGTCGCCAGCAACTCGGCCTCCTACGGCTGCATTGCCGCCGCTAGCGCCATGGCACCCGGGCAACTAGACCTTGATGAACTGACCATTACGCTGGTGCGCCAGCACGACGGGGCGGGCGGCGAAGAGGACCAAGTGCTGCACAGCGCCAGAGCCGGTTCTGTAATGGGCAGCCAGCGTCAGGCATTGGCATGGCTGATTAACACCCTGCTTGCCAGAGGCTATGAGTTGCAGACAGGCCACATATTAATGACTGGCTCCATCGGCAACATGCACCCCGGTGCGCCCGGTAGCTACCGCGCAGATTTCGGGCCCCTTGGCGAACTGGTGCTTGCAGTAGTTTAACGTCCTGAGCTTGCGTCCCAGTTCAAGGACATTGCAGTAGTCGCGGGCGTTTCCTGTTAAGAATATATTGCTTGTGAGTTATTCCATTTAACTCTGCATGGCGCACAGTTAGAGTGCGCCGCGTTTACTGCTCAGTACGCTAGTTCAGCAACTGCGGCGCCAAAACCGACCCGTGACAAACAACCGAGGATCTCCCATGTCATCCTATTTGGACCTTATTGAACAAACGCGCCAAACAATTGGTGCGAAGCAAGAATGGAGCGCCATCAACGCGGAATACGCTGTGCGCATGAAGTTGCAAAACCGTTTTAAAACGGGCTTAGAAATCGCTCAGTACACGGCGGATATCATGCGCCGCGACATGGCCAACTACGACGCTGACTCCAGCAAGTACACTCAGTCGCTAGGCTGCTGGCATGGCTTTGTTGCCCAGCAAGTGATGATGAGCGTGAAAAAACATCAGCAAACCACTGACCGCAGCTACATTTACCTGTCTGGCTGGATGGTTGCAGCGCTGCGCTCACAGTTTGGCCCGCTGCCGGATCAGAGCATGCACGAAAAGACCACGGTATCTGGTTTGATCGAAGAGATTTATACCTTCCTCAAGCAAGCCGACGCTCGCGAGCTTCGACATATGTTTGTCGAACTGGACGAAGCGCGCGCCAACGGTGGCGATGCAGACTCGATTATCGCTCGCATCGACAACTACGAGACCCATGTGGTGCCGATTATTGCCGACATCGACGCTGGTTTCGGTAACGAAGAAGCCACCTACCTGTTGGCCAAGCGCATGATCGAAGCAGGCGCCTGCGCCATTCAGATTGAAAACCAAGTATCAGACGCAAAGCAGTGCGGACACCAAGCCGGTAAGGTTACGGTGCCCCACGAAGACTTCGTGTCGAAAATTAACGCGGTACGCTACGCCTTCTTAGAGCTGGGCATCGACAATGGCATTATTGTCGCCCGTACCGATTCCCTAGGCGCAGGCCTGACCCAGAAAGTGCCTGTTTCTATTCAAGCAGGCGACTTAGGCAGCAAGTACAACGACTTCCTCGATACCGAGATCATCGAAGACGTATCGGAACTGCAAGATGGCGACATCACCATTCGCGTCAACGGCAAGCTGGCCAAGCCAAAGCGTTTGGACAACGGCCTGTACGCGTTCAAAGAAGACACCGGCTTCGACCGCGTTGTACTGGACTGCATCACCAGCCTTGAGCATGGCGCAGACCTGCTGTGGATCGAAACCGAAAAGCCTAACGTGGAGCAAATTGCGGCCATGGTTAACGCCATCCGCGAAGTACGCCCAGAAGCCAAGCTGGTTTACAACAACTCGCCGTCGTTCAACTGGACGCTGAAGTTCCGCGAACAGGTCTACACCGAGTGGAAAGATGCGGGCAAAGACGTGTCGGCCTATCCAGACCCAGCGGTAAATGCCATGGGCCTGATGGACGAAGCCATCGACAGCACGGAACTGGCCAGCGCAGCAGACGCCGCTGTACAAACCTTCCAGGCTGACGCAGCGCGAGAAGCCGGCATCTTCCACCACCTGATCACCCTACCGACCTACCATACGGCAGCACTGTCCACCGACGTGCTGTCAGAGGGTTACTTCGGTGATCTTGGCATGCTGGCCTACGTGCGCGACGTACAGCGTCAGGAGATCCGCAAGAACTTGGCTTCTGTGAAGCACCAAGACCTTGCTGGCTCTAACGTGGGCGATGACCACAAAGAGTACTTCCTTGGCGAAAAAGCCCTGCTTGCAGGCGGTGCTGCAAACACGATGAACCAGTTCTAAAACGTTCATTTGTGCCCAGGGTATCTGGGTAAGAAAAAGGGCGGCTTACCGCCCTTTTTTGTGCCTAGTGATCAACAAAATGCACCTGTTAGACCAATGCACGAACCACGCGGTTAACCGCCTTTTTCGGCTAGCCTATTGCCGACACACCTCTTGGCGGCACCCACTCGCTCAATCGATTCATACTGGCCTTTTAAAATCGCAAGCCGCGTTGCACTTTCCTCATTCCCGTCCATCATGAATAACGCGGGAGCAAACAACAAAGCTCCAGTCCAAGCCCAAGCTTGGTCCTTCTTCCTTTCAGAGCGCTGTTGACCAGTCGCCGCCAATACTTCGCTCTGAATGCTTTGACGCTCAAGGCCCAATTGTTGACAGGTCAGGCCTGCATAAGCCTCATCTGGATAGGCCACAGCCGCTATGTTTTCTGGTTTCGAAGCACAACCTGTAACCGCCAGACTCATCAACAGAAACAACTTAATCGAATTATTCATCTGTTTATCCTCTTAACTTTTCAAATCGGCGCGATTCGCGCGAGTTCAAGGCAAAAGCCAATTAAAGCGGAAGCCAGCCTCTTAATCTTGGCACGCCCATCAACCAGATAACTTGGGAGGATTTCCTGACCAACAAATTTTGACTCAACGGCACATATTAGGGGATGAACGGAGTAAAGGGCTGGAGGACTAAAGGGAGGTACCAAATGCCTTATTGGAGACTCGCGTTGAAATCGCGGCCTGCTCAAACTTCGTTACCGGCCATGATCGAGGGGCGAGTGAGATTCTCGTGAATACAGATCCCGGATTACGGACAGGCCCCACCAAAAGCTCGATACGCTAATTTTGCCCGAGCCGCGCTCCTAGCAGGCCGATTCGTCTGTGATGCCATTCATGAATCTAAGGGAAATACCCACACTCAAACGACAATTTTGCTGCTGCTCGCAACAATGCCGATTCGATCTCAGTAGAGGTGACAGCATGAAAACCAGTTTGACGATCTTCGTCCTAGGCTTCGCTCTGGGCCTCGCCCTAAGCGTGATGTTTGGTTCGAGCCACTAGCCAAAACACCTTTGGACAGCGCTTCGAAAACGCTGGCTGTTGCTAAAAAGGCGGCGCTCCGGCGGCCTGTTACTCCGTAAACGCGTCCAGCATCGCGGGTTTTGCGCCCACCAATTTCACAATCAACTCAAACCCCTATGGGTGCGCCGCGAGATCATTCACCTAAAAGCCCTCTGCCCCAACGCCGGTTGCCGTGCAATAGCAAACCTGTTTAACCGTCACTAGGCAGACAGCAAAAACATGACCGTGAGCAAAAGCTGGTTCAGCAGCACATGGCAAAAACATCGACACGACATACTGATTGAGCGCCGCCGCATTCGTAAAAACCCTGCCTTTAGCTGGCCAAAAAACCAACTTTGACAAATAGATCTATGTCAAATTCCAGATTTAGAACAGCAGCCTCAACGGATCTTCGGCTGCATCGACACCGGTGCTCGAGCCTGTTTGGCCATATCACCCATTCAGCGCAAAACCAGTTTGGCGCTGTTGCAGTTGCTGCTGACCCTATGTCAGATCTATAGCATTCCCAAAGCTGTGCAGACCGACAACGAACCTTGCTTTACCTCATTCGCCCTTCGGCTTGGCTTGTTCTGGGTGGGCATTCAACACCGCACTACCGACATTGCCTCACCTTGGCAGAACGGACGCATTGAGCGTTTGTTTGGCACGTTTAAGCAAGCGGTAAAGCAAGTGGCGATACCACGGTCTGCGATGGTGGAGAACTTGGAGGTCTTTCGGCGCTTTTATAATCATGTGCGGCCTCATACCAACTTAGGCGGCAAAACCCCTGCGGAGGTATGGTCTGGCAAACCACACAACCGGGTCTGCAAGGCGTGTTACGTCGATGCGTGGGATGGGGTGTTGCGAGAGCTGTATTTACCAACTTAGCGAGCAAAAGGTTTTAACCCGCGCGTTTTACCTTGGACACATGGGTGTCCGGGGATTGTCGTGAACTAAAGACGGATTGAAAGGCATGAGGTAAGAAAACACGCAATGCGAACAGGACAAAAAAGGAGAATTGGCTGAATTATTGAAATGGATCATCCCAATTGGGGGCGTTAAAACCTCGGATTAAGGTGATTTGGTTGGAAAGCTGAAGGGTGCAGGCTGGAAAAACGTCTGGACGGGACAAAATAAGGTATGGCGCGAACACCAACCACATGAGTGGCAAACCAACAGTTTGACGACGATTTTCTGAATTGCTTAATCTGCGCACTCTTTGGCACTATGCTGGGCTTATTGATAGGAGAGTCAGATGAACGTAGTCGACGCCATTGCCCATGCCATGAAGGCCGAGGGTATCGATATGCTTTTTGCGTATCCGGTGAACCCCCTAATTGAGGCTGCTGCCAAGGTCGACATTCGCACGGTTATCGTGCGCCAAGAACGTATTGGTTTGCATATGGCGGATGCGTATTCGCGTTTGTCGTCCGGCGACAAAATTGGCGTGTTCTGCATGCAGCATGGCCCTGGGGCGGAAAACGCCTTTGGTGGCGTGGCTCAGGCCTATTCTGAGTCGGTGCCTATTTTGGTGATTCCCGCCGGTTACCCGCGTCGGCTGGCCCACTACTACCCAAACTTTAACTCCACCTTGAATATGCAGCACATCACCAAGTGGGCGGAGCCTATTACCATGGGCAAGGCGGTGCCCGAGGTGCTGCGCCGGGCGTTCTTCCAACTGCGCAATGGCCGACCCGGGCCAGTGATGCTCGAGGTGCCGCTGGATGTTATGAACGAAGAAGTGCCCGACGACTGGATCTATGTACCTTCATTTAGCGCTAAGTCTGGGCCTGCACCTGACGACGTGGCGGCTGCAGCCAAGGCTCTTGCTGAAGCCCAGCACCCGGTGATTTACGCCGGTCAGGGTGTGCACTACGCCAAGGCGTGGGACGAACTCAAGGCGCTTGCTGAAACGTGGAACATTCCGGTTACCACCAGCATTGAGGGCAAGAGTGCGTTTCCGGAAAATCATGCGTTGTCGCTGGGTAGCGGTGGCCGTGCTAACGCTCGGCAGGTGAAGCAGTACTTGGCCGAAGCCGATGTGATCTTTGGCGTAGGCGTGTCTTTTGCTTTGACGGCCTTTGGCGTGCCCATGCCAGCCAACAAAGACGGCGCGAAAACCCTCATTCATGCCACCTTGGACCCCATGGATCTGAACAAAGACGTGCCAGTACAGTACGGCTTGATTGGCGATGCCAAACTCACCCTGCAGGCGCTGAGCGCTGCGATGGAGAAGCACCCGAAGACACCAGCCCAACAGCGCGCTGCCGAGCCGGAGAAAATAGCCGCTATTAAGGCCGAGTGGCGCAGCGAATGGCTGCCCAAGCTCACCAGCAACGACACCCCCATTAACCCTTATCGGGTGGTTGCCGAGCTGGACCGTTTAGTAGACAAAGACAATGTGGTTATTACTCACGATGCAGGTAGCCCGCGTGACCAAACTACACCGTTTTGGGAGTCTACTACGCCGCTGTCCTACATCGGTTGGGGTAAATCTACCCAACTCGGTTACGGGCTGGGGCTTGCCATGGGCGCGAAACTCGCGGCTCCAGAAAAACTGTGCATCAATGTGTGGGGTGATGCGGCCATTGGCTTTACCGGCATGGACTTTGAAACCGCCGTGCGCGAGAACATTCCCATTTTGTCGATTTTGTTTAACAACTTTTCCATGGCGATTGAAATTCCCATCATGCCGGTGTCCCAAGAAAAATATGGGGCCATTGAAATTTCCGGCCACTATGCCGACATGGCCAAGGCCTTTGGCGGCTATGGCGAGCGGGTTACAGACCCCAACGACATTGTGGCGGCTCTTGAGCGCGGTATTGAAGCCACACGCAATGGCCAAGCGGCGCTGCTGGAATTTATTACCAGCCAAGAAATTGATATTTCTAACGAGTAGGCCATCGCCCTGCTTCAACACTATCACTGTATCAATCAACTGAGAGAACCCTTATGAAAGCACGCGCTGTTGCCCTGCAATCCCGCCCGGTGGGTATGCCCAAAACCGACGACTTTCAAATCATCGAAATCGACGCTCCGGACCCCCAAGACGGCGAGATACAGGTAAAAAATGTCTGTATGTCGGTAGATCCCTACATGCGCGGACGCATGTATGACCGCAAGTCCTATGTGCCACCGTTTCAAATTGGTGAGGTACTCAGTGGCGGCAGCATTGGTCAGGTTACGGCGTCAGCCCACGCGGACTTCAATGTTGGTGACTATGTCTCTAGCAGCCATGGCTGGCGCGAGGGCTTTACCGCGTCAACTGCCGGCATTGAGCGCCTTGGTGATATCGCCGCTGCGCCTTCGCAGTACATTGGTGCCATCGGCATGCCGGGTATGACCGCCTATGTGGGTCTGTTGGAAGTGGGCGCGCTGCAAGACGGCGAGACCGTGTTCGTGTCTGGGGCCGCTGGTGCAGTAGGCAGCATTGTTGGCCAAATCGCCAAGCTCAAAGGTTGCACGGTTATTGGTAGCGCAGGCTCTGATGATAAAGCCCAATTGCTGCAGGACGAGTTGGGGTTCGACTACGGCTTTAATTACAACGACGGCAGCATTGTCGGTCACCTCAAGGAAGCCGCACCAGCTGGCATAGATGTGTATTTTGACAACGTGGGTGCCGACCATTTGCAGGCCGCCATTATGTGTATGCGTCCCAACGGTCGTATTCCACTGTGTGGTGCCATAGCCACCTATAACGACACCGAGGCGCGTCCCGGGCCGAACAATTTGTCCATGGCCATCGGCTTGGGTCTTACTCTGCGCGGCTTCATTGTTAGCAACTTCATGCATATGGCGCCGCAGTTTCGGGCCGATATGGAAGGCTGGGTGGGCAGCGGTGCGGTCACCACCAAGGAAACCGTCTACCAAGGCATTGAGCAAGCGCCAGATGCCTTTATCGGCCTATTCACCGGTGCCAATACCGGCAAGATGATCGTTAACTTCTAGGCAAGGCGAGCGCCCCTCCCCCTCCACCTCCCGCTCCAAAAAAACAAGCGGCGGCTTTACAGTCTAAATGGTACTGCTCATAATGGTATTCAATTGAATACCATTATGAATTCCGCTGTGCATAGCATAGTGAATGCCGTTAGGGGGCAGCCATGAACAACACCTCAACCAACTGGGCCAGCACGTTGCTGCGCAATGCATGGCAAGACAGCGGCCTGAGCCTGCGCCAGCTGGGTCGGCAGGCGAACACCTCACATGCAACCCTGAATGCCTATATGAAGGGCAGCAAGGCGCCGAGTACAGCCACACTGGAACGCATCATCGCAGCCTGTGGCTATGCCATGGACGTTTCCCTGCGACCACGAATTCGCTTCAGCAATGGCGTACCCAGAGGACAGGAGCTGGCCGAGGTACTGATGCTGGCCGAGCAGTTCCCCGCAAAACCCAGCAAACGCTTAAACGCGCCAATTTTTCCTCGCGCGGGTTAACCCTGACGATGCATCTGGTGGACAAAATTCGTAGCTGCCACGAGACCCTTGCGGCGGCCCAAGTACCCCACGCCTTTGGCGGCGCCTTGGCGCTGGCTTGGTGTACTGGCAGTGCTCGCGGCACCATTGATATCGACGTGAATCTTTTTGTTGGCAAAGACCAAATTCCCAGGGTGCTACAGGCCCTCCCTGACGGTGTGACTTGGACTCAAACCGACCGCAAGCGTCTGCAGCGCGACCTACAGCACCGACTTTGGTGGCAACAAACACCGCTGGACTTGTTTTTTAACAGCACCGACTACCACGACGATTTGTTACAGCGTATTCATTGGGAAGACTTTGCTGGCAGCAAACTGCCTTTTATAAGCTGTCAGGATTTAGCGGTCTTCAAAGTGTTCTTCGATCGCACTAAGGACTGGGCCGACCTTGAAGCCATGCGTGACGCAGGAACGCTGGATATGGCCTTTGTGGGCGGGGTGATTCGCCGCTACTTGGGGGAAGACGACCCGCGTCTGACGCGCTTGGCCAGCCTTAATCCGAACTCACCCTAGCCGCGCCTAGTTCACCTTAGCTGGCACTAGTTCGCCTTAGCTTGGCGTGGCGATATAACCCCACACCTGATCGGCGCCCAAGCCCGCAAGGTGTTGCCCAAGCTTGGTCTGCCAATAAAACTCATTACCCCACTCGTCGCGCCACGCCCACAGCCTGCGGGTGAAGTGGTGTAAACGATGCTCGTAGGTATAGCCCATGGCACCGTGCACCTGATGCACCTGTTCGGCAACAATACCTACCGCCTCGCCTACCCGGGCCTTGGCGGCGGCAACTTCCTGCTCAAACCGCTCGGTGCCCATGGCGTCAACACCCGCGTCGGCAGCCCGCTGAGAAGCCGCGACCTCTGTACCGACGACCGCCAGCGCATGCTGAATGGCCTGAAACTTGCTAATCGAGCGTCCGAACTGGCTGCGCTCGGCGGCAAATTGCAGACCTAAGTCGAGCACTGCCTGTAGGCAACCGGCCATCAGGTTAGCCCGGGCCAGCGCCAACTGCGCGTATGGGGCAGCGGCCAATTCAATACGCGACTGCTCGACGCCACCGCTCATGGTATCCCGGGCTTCACCGGCCAAATTAGTACTCTGGGCTTGGGTTGCGCTGTCGGTATAAACGCGCAGTTCGTGACTACCCGCCTCCACGCCAATCACCGTGGCCGACTCGCGACCCCATGCCACCTGCAGCACGGCATCGTCTGCCTGCGCGCCAATGCTGGCAAAACCTTGGGCGGGCGCTTGCGCCCCCAGCCACTGGTTGGCCAGTAAAATTTCGGCCATTGGCAGCGGCACTGCATAGCGCCCGCAGACTTTTAGGAAGGCGAACAGGTCCCGGGTGTCGGTACCACTGTTCGGGCTGCCCAACTGGTGAAAGCCGTTGTCGACAATTTGTTGCCACAGCTCGGCAGGAAAAGCCCCCTGCTCGGTGGCATCCCAAAGAGGCTTATCGCAGTGGTCGCCAAAAATCTTCTCGGCGCTATCAATGATCAGTTGTGAGGTATCCATGAGAGTTCCTTAGCGCAGGCCCAGACCACGAGCGATAACGCCGCGCATGATTTCCCGGGTGCCGCCGCGCAGGGTAAAGGAGGGTGAGAGCATCAGGGTTTCTTCAAACGTCTCGCGAAACAGACGCTGTTTTTGCGGGTCGACAACGCTCAAATCCGGGACCACAAGCCGGGCGATTTCTGGCAGCACTTTCTCGAAGTTGTTACCCAGCTCTTTTACCAGTGCAGCCTCCACGCTGACATCTTTGCCTGCTTCCAGCATGCCCGCCACAGACAGCGACATACGGCGCAGGGTCATAAAGTGCGAGGCAATACGGCCAATTGCCGCAGCCTGATGAGGCGATGGATTAGCGCCGCAAATACGCACCAGTTCAACAAACACACGAAACGAGGACAAAAAGCGCTCGGGGCCACTGCGCTCGTAGGCCAGCTCTGAGGTGACCTGCTGCCAGCCGTTGCCCGGCTCACCAACGATTCGGTCTTTCGGCACCAGTACGTTATCGAACACCACTTCGTTGAAATCTTCTCCGCCGGCCATGTTGCGTATTGGCCGGACTTTGGCGCCGTCGTTTTTTAAATCCACAATAATTTGCGAGAACCCGGCGTGGCGATTTTCCGACGCGGCCTCGGTGCGCACTAAGCAGATTATGTAGTGGTTGCGATGGGCGTCTGTGGTCCAAATTTTGGTGCCGTTAATACGGTAAGCGTCTCCCTCAGCAGTGGCCGTAGTACGCACGGACGCCAAGTCGGACCCGGTATCGGGTTCGCTCATGCCAATGGAAAAATAGCTTTCACCTCGGGCAATACCGGGCAAGTACTTTTGCCGCTGCTCAGGCGTGCCGAAACGCAGCAACAGTGGCCCGCTTTGCCGGTCGGCGATCCAGTGGGCACTTACCGGCGCGCCGGCAGCCAGCAGTTCTTCGGTTACCACCAGCCGGTCGAAATTGGTTTTGGCGCCGCCACCAACTTCCTCAGGCCATGTCATACCGATCCAGCCCTGCTCACCGAGCTTGTGCGAAAACTGCGCATCGTGGCCGGTAACAAAATCTGAATTAGGCTTGGGCAGGTGTTCGCGGTTGTCCTCGATAAAGTCCCGCACCTGCTGGCGCAGCACTTGAGATTGATCGTCTAAACTGACTCGATCGAATTGCAACACAGTCTCTCTCCAACGTGTCTTTAGCCGCACTACACTACGCAGCGCACAAAGTTGATGCAATGTTGCGAGTCACCCGAAACTTGTACAGGCCGCGAACCTGAACCCACCGTAGTGCTGGCCGGGTAGCTGTGGCACCATCTGCTCATGCTTGACCCAACCGAATTACGCTATGCCTTCGAACCGGTTTTCACCGACATAAAAGAACGCTCCACTGTGGCCGAGAGCTTTATTGATCGAAGCCTTTATCAGGTCTATGTGGCCACCCTGTGGGCGAATGTGGTGCTATCGCCGGGCGAGGCCGGTATTGACGAAGAAGACCTCGAAGACCTGCACGACTTAGTGGTGGGCGAGATAAAGGCCGTACTCGGCCAGCAGGAAGATTTAACCTCAGTTTTCACCTTCATCGACAGCAAAGCCGGTGAGCAGGCCATGCTTGAAGCCAAGCTGAATCAAACCCACAAAGACCTGCTGGCGTATTTTTCCAGCATGATCCTCGACCCGGACGGGCACAAAAAGTGGATGGACGAGATCCGCGATAATCTCTAGCGGCCAACATCTTCCTCCCACATCGGCCTCACAAATCAGCCCCACAGGCTGGCCCAACCGCTTAACCCAGCACATTGACGATCAACGAGCGCGTGCGCGCACTATGTCGATGCTCCCAAAGATAAACCCCTTGCCAAACGCCAAGGGCGAGTTTGCCCTGCATCACCGGCACCGCTACCTGCACTGCGGTTAACGCCCCCTTAATATGGGCGGGCATATCGTCTGGCCCTTCTTCGGTGTGGGTGTAGATGGCGTCGTGTTCTGGCACCAGGCGCGACAACCAGTTCTGCAAGTCGGCCTGCACCGCAGGGTCGGCATTTTCCTGTATCAGCAGACTCGCCGAGGTGTGCCGAATAAACACCGTAGCAAGCCCGTCGGCAATACCGCTTTCGGCCACCGCCGCCTTGACCTGTGGGGTCACGTCATACAAACCCTGTCCGGCAACGCTCACATCAAACGGGTGATTACTCATAAAACTTGCTCAGGTGTTTAGGTGCCAAAGGCTCAACTGTGGGAAGTAGGTAATTAACAGCAATGCCACAAGCAGAACCAGCAAAAACGGCAAGGTTGCCGCATACAACTCGGTAAGCGGTTTCTTGAAGCGGTAGCTGGCAATGAACAGATTCATACCTACCGGTGGCGTGAAGTAGCCGATTTGCATGTTCGCCAGAAAAATAATGCCCAAGTGCACCGGATGGATGCCGTAGCCTACGGCAACTGGCAACAGCAGTGGCACCATGATGACCAGTGCCGAAAAAATGTCGAGCATTGCGCCGAGTAATAACAGCAGTATGTTGAGCAAAATCAGAAAACTCAGCGGGTCTTCAATGTACTGATTGACGAGCTGCAGCAGATATTGGGGCACCTCGGCATCGACCAAAAAGTTGGTAAACGCCAGTGCAATGCCAAGAATGAGCAAAATGCCGCCCACCATCACCATGGAATCTACCGCCACTTTCGACAGTTGCCGCCAAGCTACCTCTTTGTAGAGCACCACTTCAGCCAGCACCACATAGGCAGCGGTTACCGCCGCCGCTTCCGAGATGGCGAAGATACCGCCGAACACGCCGCCCAGCACCACAAAGGGCAGCGGCAGTTCCCAGCGCGCTGCCCACAGCGCACTGCGGACATTGACAATACCAAAGGGTATGCGAGGAATTTTGCCGCCACGGTGATGCCATAGGGTCCACAAAATTAGCAGCGAGAGCATCACACCCAGAGGAGCAACGCCAGCAATGAACAACTCGACAATGGTAAAGGACTCGCCAACACCAATCTGCTGAGCGATGACGCCGTACAAAATAAGCGGCACCGAAGGCACCAGCAGCAACCCTAAACTACCCGACGTTGTTACTAAACCAAGGCTGTATTTCTCGGTAAAGCCCGCTTCTTTTAAGGCCGGCATGAGCAGCGCGCCCAAAGCCACAATGGTCACCCCCGAGGCTCCGGTAAGCGCAGTGAAAACGGCGCAGGCCACAAAGGCCACCACCGCCAGACCGCTGGGCATCCAGCCAAACAGGCTTTGCATCAGGTTCACCAGCCGGGTAGAGGTATTGGCTTCACTGAGCAAATAGCCGCTGAAAGTAAACAGTGGCAGTGCCACTAGCAACGGGGTGTCGACTATGCGGTATAGCTCAATGCCAACAATGGCCAGCTCAATATCGGCGCTGTAAAAGCCCAGCATGGCCGCGCCCATGAGCACCGCGAACAGCGGTGCGCCCAAGGCTGCCATGGCAAGAATGACCGCTACGCCGAGCCAGATCATGGTCTCAACGCCAGCAGCAAGTAGCGCAGCGCCATAACCCCGCCGCCGATGGGCATAATGGCCTCACACACCCACGCGGGCACATCGCCAAAGGCGATGGCGTTATCGATGTATTCGTAATAAACAAACTGGCCGCTGCCGTAGGTGAAAAGCACCAGCACAGCGCAGGTAAACAGCCGCGTTAGCCGCGCTACCCAATGCTGGTGCTCGGACCGAATCATGCGGCCGATTAAGTCGATGCGAATATGGCTGTCGTCCCGGGAGGCCACCATGGCACCCACTAAGGCCACCCAAAGCACGGTGACCCTGACGAGGGAGTCACCCCAATAAAAGCCGCCGTCGAAGAAGTTGCGCAACATTACCTGCGTGGCGGCGACGCCAATCATCGTGCTCAGCAGGGCAACTAAAATACCGTCTTCCAAGCGGCGCAGTAAGGTCAGGGCACGAGTGAGGCCCTGCTCGGTCGCTTGGTCGTCGACAGAACTCACTGAGCGGCAGTTTGACCGCTGCGGTATTCCTCCAGCAGGGACATCAGTTCATCGAACATTTCAGGCGAAACATAGTCGTTTTGCTTAAGTTTTTGATTGGCCTGATCAGCGATGGCATACCACTCATCCAGCTCGGTTGCCGACGGTTGCAGCCATTGCAGACCCTCGCCTACTAAGGCCTCGCCTGCGGCTTCGTTATCTCTTCTGGAAACGCTATCGACCCGGGAGACCGCCGCGGTTAGCTCTTCGGTAACAATGGCCTGCTCTGCCTCACTCATGCGGTTAAAGGCACGCTCGGTGATGGCGAATAAGCCGTATACATACATAAGCGGCAGCTCTAGGGCATAATCCACTTGGGTATGCCACTGCAGCGCAATGGCGCCAATGGGCGGCGAGCCAATGCTGTCAATCAGACCGGTTTGCAGTCCGGTAAGTACATCGGCAATAGGCAAGGGCGTTGGCGTGATGTTGAACGACGAGTAGGCTTTTAGCGCACCGGGATCGTTGTCTGGCGCCCATACCCTGCGGTTTTGGAAATCGGCAACGGCGGTGACTGGCTGCTTGGTCATCGGGTAGGCGAAGCCAACTTCCGCCAAGCCAAAGCCGACAAATTTTTTCTTACGCAACCCAGACATTAACTTCTTGTCGAGCCGCGAGCGCACGAAGTCCACCTCGGCGCTGTCACGAAACACCAGGGGCAAGTTGTACAGAGCGATATCTGGGTAAGGCTGCATGACGCCGCCAGAGGTCATGGCCGCACCGTGAAGCTGGCCTATGCGCAGCTTGCGCAGCACGGCCTTGTCGTCGCCCATTACCCCACCGGGGTAAATTTTTAGCTTCACCTGATCTTCGGTGCGGACACGAATGTTCTTCGCCGCTTCGCGCAGTTCGATCATCCAGCCTGTGCCCTCCGGCGACAGGGTGGCGATTTTCAGCGTCGTGGCCGCGTAGCTGGGGACGCTTAGGCCTAGCGTTAGCAGCAGCGCGAGAGCGCGCAGCGAGGCATTTAAAGGGCGAAACATGGTAAGCGGCAGCTGGTTAAAAATAGTCATCGGCACTGTCCAATAGTTGTTGGGCACGTTCTTTTGCAACGGTATTCATCAGAGTAAGGCCCGGTGCTTGGACCTGTGCAGCCATTACTTCATTGAGCAAGCGGTCATGCAATTCTCGCTCGAACATTAGGCGACCGTACTGATCCGCCAACATAACCTTGACGATTAAGTTACGCTCGTTAGAAATTTCCAACGCGCGCTCGAAATGCTGACGACCTAACTCGGGCCTGCCACCCATGGCCGGTGGCAACAGGGTTTCAAAAACACCCAAGTATAAAAAAGCACCGCCGTCGGCATATTCTGGGTCTAAGTCGGCAACTCGTTGGATCAGTGCCTTTACCCGAGCAAGCTGAGCAATAGCGGCAAAGTTTGAACTGTTACCTTGAATCCACCCGGCCCAAATGCTGCCAAGGTTGTACAGCGCTGGCACGCTCTTGGCGCCTTGAGTATTTAGCCATGCGCTAAAGTCATCGAAGTCTCTTTTTTCCAGATCGCAGGCGTTTTTCAGCCCTAAACAGGTGGCGCGTAAAATTTGTGCCTTAGCCTTGCTATGCAATTGGGCAGCCCGGTCTGGGTCGGCCACAAAAGCACCGGCGTAGGCCGAATGCAGCTCTGCCGATTGCGCCAGCAGCGCGGCGTTGTCTGGTGACCCGGCTAACAGCGAGTCGATAAGAATTAAATAGGCAGGGGCACCGTCACGGATCATCGCCGGATCGTCACTGTTGAGAATGGCCGCAGACAGGTTGCTGGCCAAACCGCCAGTAACCGACCCCAGCAAACTGGCGCAGCCGCTGGCCAACAGCACGCCAGTGAGTAACAGCCAGCGTTTTAGTTGCAGCGCGCCTGCACCGAACCTAGCGGCCCAGTAGCCGCGCATATCACCGATAACCATAAATAGTTCGTTTCCTTCATCTCTGCCTGCCATGAAAGCAATGCCGCCGGTGTAAATCAACTGCGCAGGCTGCGCTTGGATGCAAACAACCGACCGGCCAATTATCCGCCTGCCAAGCGTAGGCCGCCAGCGCTACCTTCGGTACTATGCTTGAAACCGAGGAGGAGTGCGCACATTGGACAACGATTTACTTTTGGTAGAAACAAATGAAGGCATCACCACCGTCACCATGAATCGGCCCGAGGCCTTAAACGCGCTGTCCGGGGCGTTACGGCAGACTCTAGCAGATACCTTTCACACCCTGCGCGACCATGCCGAAACTGAGGTAATTATTCTCACCGGCGCCGGAAAAGCCTTTACCGTGGGCCTCGATCTGAAAGAGCTTGGTGGCGAGACCGCGTCAACCAAGCCCACCGCCGTAACCGACCGCGACCTAGGCGAAGCCGTAGCCAACGTTGGTAAGCCGGTAATCGGCGCGGTTAACGGCTTTGCCATTACAGGTGGATTTGAAATAGCTTTGATGTGCGACTTTATTATCGCCACGCCGAATACGCGTTTCGCCGATACCCATGCCCGGGTAGGCGTGGTACCCGGCTGGGGGCTGTCGCAACGCCTGCCCCGACTGATTGGCATTAATCGCGCCAAGGAACTGTCGTTAACCGGTAATTACCTCGACGCCGAAACAGCCTATGCATGGGGACTGGTTAACCGGGTAGTGGCCGCTGAAGACCTTATGTCGACCTGCGAGGGCTTGGCTGCGGACATTGTCTCTACCGAGCCGGTTACCCGCAGCGAAATTCGCCGCATTATGGACGCGGGCTGGGGTGCCACTTTGGCCGAAGGCATGACTGTTGAAAAAAGTGCCAGCCGCGCCCACGACAAAAGTCAGCGCCCGTCCGATCAAGTGGCGTCAAGGCGTGAGCAAATACAAGATCGCGGCCGCCACCAAAGCGGCGAATAGCGTCACCAAGCGCGCTGGCCCGATCAATCGCTGAGACTGTACAGCGC
This sequence comes from Gammaproteobacteria bacterium, assembly GCA_002731575.1. Classification (GTDB taxonomy): domain Bacteria; phylum Pseudomonadota; class Gammaproteobacteria; order Pseudomonadales; family Azotimanducaceae; genus UBA4421. The sequence goes on from PCCE01000047.1 coordinate 64,307, forward strand.
ACCGAGCAGCCCGGGCTGTTCGTCCATAACCAGATACAGGGGAATGGCTTGTGCATAGGCGGATAAGTCGCCGCGTTCCTCGAAGCGCCTGCGCAGCGGACTGCTGGGCAAAAACTCCGCCAGTTGGGGCGGAATGCCGCCACTGATGTACACACCACCCCGAGCGCCCACGGTTAAGGCCAAATTACCGGCGGCAGCGCCCAACAGCCCAGCAAATGTCTCAAGGGTTTGGTGGCAAAGCGGATCAGACGCCAAACCTTGGGCTACTACGTCTTCGGCGCGCTCATGCGCAGGCTGGGCACCCCAGATACTGGCCATAGCCCGGTACAAATTGACGATACCCGGACCACAGAGCACGGTTTCCCAACTGACATGGGCATGCTCTTGGGCGAGCACAGACCAAAGTTCGGCCTCAAGAAAAGAGCCCGGAGCAAGGTTTGCGTGGCCGCCCTCAGACGGCAGCACCAGCCACTGACGAGGCGCGCTGGGCACCAGTGTTGCCATACCCAAGCCTGAGCCAGCGCCTAAAATTGCGCGCACACCTGAAGCGGTGGCGTCACCACCAACCTGCAGCAACTGCTGCAAATGGGGTATGGCCCGGGCTTGCGCATAAAAATCGTTGTACAGCGTTGGGCGAACCCCTAACTGCTCGGCAACAGCTCCTTGCTCAAACAACAGTTCCGTGTTGACCACAGACAACCGCGCGCCGCCGGCGCTCACCGGTCCTGCCGCAGCAATAGCACAGGCACCCAGACTGGGCCAAGCGAGTTGTGCGTAGGCGTCTGCCAGCAAGCGAGCGCCCACGGTATAACCTCGGGTGGGCAGCACTAACAAATCGCTAGCCCACTGCACCGCTGCGCCAGCTTGTGGCCATGGCGCCAAACGAAAACGGGCATTGGTCGCGCCCACATCGCCAACCAGCACCAGCTTGCCGTCACCTTGAGCGCTCAAAGATGTAGGCTCAAAGTTGCGCCCCCGTATCAGAGCCGTATTGGTTCTCATCTATAGCCGCATTCGTCATTGTCTTTGTCTTTGTCCTTAGGGTTGTTCACCGCCTAACCTGTCTTAGCTAAGTACCCGCATTGGCGCTGCCAGCGCCAGCAGCGACCTGCTAAGCTTTGGGCATCGATACAGGCCAAACAGCGGGGAGCAGTATGACCATCGGTGCAGGCATCGGCATAGCAAATTTCACCTTTGATAACGGCAACGGCTTTTGGGAATGGGTCGATCTTTGTGACAACGGCGGCGTGGATTCCATTTGGCAGAGCGACCGCATTATTGAAAAGACACCCAATCTTGAAACCATGAGCGTGATGGCGGCACTGGCCGGAGGCAGCAAGCGCCTGAAGTTCGGCATGAATGTGGCGAGCATGGCGCTGCGCGATCCGGTGCTGATGGCCAAGGCCTGCGCCACCATTGACGTACTCTCCAACGGTCGCCTGCTGCCAGCCTTTGGCGTAGGTAGCGCGCTGTCGAGAGATTTCACCGCCACCGGCAGAGACACCAAGGGCCGGGGCAAGCGTAGCGAGGAAGGCCTACAGATTATGGCGCGACTGTGGACTGAAGACCGAGTCTGCTTCGAGGGTGAGTACTACCGACTTGAGGACGCCACCATTGCTCCCAAGCCCATACAAAGCCCTATGCCTTTGTGGGTGGGTGGTTCAGCAGCGGCGGCCATTGAGCGCACCGCGCGCTGGGGCACCGGTTGGCAGGCGGGTATTGAGACCGCCGCGCAAATTGCGCCAGTTATCAGCGCCATCAAAGAACGCGCCAGCGAGTTGGGCCGCAGCATTGACGACGACCACTTTGGCGCCGGTTTTGGCTTCCGCTTTGGCAGCGTAGAAGACCCAGTGGTGCAGAAACATCACGAAGTGCTGGAAAAACGCCTAGGCAAGCAGCCCGAGGGCTACAGTGCCGTAGGCGGTGTAGACGAGATGATGGCCTTGGTCGAAGACTTTCACAAAGCCGGTGCGCACAAGTTTATTCTGCGCCCGATTGCCACAGGAACTGCCGACACCATTGCGCAAACCCAGCTCATGGTAGAGCAACTCCTGCCCGCCATTAGCGCAATGAACAAGCGAGCAGCCTAGTGGCCAACTGCGCAGACCCGAGCTGTTTCGCAAGACAAGCGTGGTAGAACACTTGTGTTCTAGAGCGCCTCCAGACCCTTAGCCTGAGCCACATAACCACGGTTATAGGTTGGGCTAATGGTCAGATCGTTAATGCACACATGATTGGGCATTTGCGCCAAAAACTTAATCAGCTCGCCGCAGTCCTCGGGCTGCACCATTTGCGCCCGATCTTGCGCCGACACCGGCACCGGGCGGTTGTCTAAAATAGGCGTCGCCACTTCGCCGGGACACACCGCGCAGGCTCGTACGCCATAAAGCCCGGCTTCCATATTGATGCTTTCGTTCATGGCGTTCATGGCATGCTTCGCAGCGGTATAGGCTGGCCCGGTAACCACACTGACATGTTTACCAGCCCAGGATGAGATGTTGATGATGAGACCTTCGCCCTGCTGTTTCATGGTGGGCAGCACGGCCTTGCAGCAGTAAAAAGCGCCGTCGAGGTCGATGCGAATGACCGAATCCCAGTCTTCTATGCTGACGTTATGCCAGTTGCGCTGTTTGACGTTGACACCCGCCGAAGCCACCAGCACGTCGATGCGCCCATGGGTTTGGATGATGCGCTGGGCTACCTCTGCAACGGCGTTTTGGTCTGAGACATCGAGCATTTCAATGTTGGTGGAACCACCGCATCGGGCCGCCACTTCCTCAAGCTTCTGCAAACGCCGCCCCGACAGCACCACATGCATGCCAGCTTGAGCCAGCGCGATGGCACCCGCCTCGCCAATGCCAGTTCCCGCACCTGTGATCCAGGCCACTTTGTTTTCAAGATTACGAAGCATATTCTCTCTCCTATCGTTTTATGCCTGCATTGCCAAAACCATAGCACGCTGGCGGACGAGGAGCGCAGGGGAAGAGAAAGGGAAGGAAAGAAGGGGAAAGGTAGACATGAACAGTAACGCCGCGAAGCGCCTAGCCGAAATCGACAACGACGGTTACACGATTATTGAAAATGTGATGAGCGAAGACCTGATGACGCGCATTCGCGCCGAACTGGCCCCCTACTGCCAAGGCAAGTTTCCGGGTCGTAACAATTTTGAAGGCACCCACACAGAGCGCGTGTATGCCTTACTCGCCAAGACTCCGTCGGTTGCTGAAATAATAGAGCACCCCACCACATTGGAGCTACTCGACCAACTGCTGCCGAAGAATTTTCTGCTGTCGGCGGCGCTGTCGATACTCGTACACCCGGGCGAGACACCCCAGCCCTTCCACTACGACGACGGCATTGCTGGCTTGCCAGTGTTCAAACCGCGCCCGCGCTTCGGCGTAAGCACCATTTGGGCATTTGACGACTTCAACGAGAATAACGGCGCAACGGAAGTCATACCCGGCAGCCACCGTTGGGCCGAAGACCGCCAGCCCCAGGAAGCCGAGGCCGTAAAGGTGCTAATGCCAGCGGGTTCTGTGGTGGTATTTGATGGTGCCTTAATACACCGGGGCGGCGCGAATGCATCGAGCGCACACCGCTTAGCCATTACACCCCAATACTGCAACGCGGGCCTACGCCAAATAGAAAACATGGTGCTGGCCGTGCCACCAGACACCGCTCGCCAATACAGCGAGCGCATTCAGAACATGCTGGGCTACAACATTATTGAGCCGAGTTTTATGGGCTATGTGGACGGCGTACACCCGAAGAAATTGATTGATGGTGACTATAAGGGACGTAAGTATCGGGCGGAATTGCCAGAGTCGTAGCAAAAGCTAACGCTTCTTCCGCAAGATAGCACCAAGCACAAACAACGGTTACAAGCGTGCATTTTCGACTCGTTGAAGCAAAGCAAATCCCACTGGCTCTACTGCTAGAGGCCGATCCGTCGCAAGAGCGCATATGTTCATATTTAGAAGAGGCCCTGCGTTTCGCAGCGTTGAACAACGACACAGTGATAGGCGCATGCATCGCAAAACCAATCAGCGATCGAGTGATAGAGCTGTTCAATATATCGGTTCAACCCGACCAACAAGCCAAGGGCATTGGTAGCAGGCTACTAAAATTCACGCTAGCCCAGTTGAGCGAACAAGGCTTTCGAAGGGTTGAATTAGGTACGGGTGCCTTTGGCTATCAACTCGCGTTCTACCAACGGCTGGGGTTTCGAGTAGATTCGCTGATCAACGATTACTTTCTCGATAACTATACTGAGGAAATTTACGAGGCAGGCATTCAGCATAAAGACATGTTAAGGCTGTATACCCACCTTCAAGAACCGACGTGATCGAGCAGTAAGATAGGTTCGCCATCGACAAGCATAAAGCAAGACACCAAATGCTTGAGAAGTGCCGCTGGTTTTGGAAGGCGAAACAGTTCAGCTCCAGAGTCGATCCATGCAATTGCCTCGGCCTGTGTGGTTTTCTCCAAGTTGTCCAGCGGGATAATGCGCTGAATCTCGGCTCATATTGTGTGTTGCAAATCTCTGCCTTTTTACTGTCCCTTTGTGTCGTCGAAGACCGCGTCGTCAAATGTTAGATAAACCATGATGCTACTCAACTTTACGTGACTGTCCTCTGTTCGTGACCAAAACACATTTGCCACACGCCACATCATGTGACTAATCAATAATGAACAAATGCAAGGTTTTGCCTAACTTCACTCAACGCGCTACTCCGTCATTTGTCCCGCTAAAATTCTGGAGTAGAGTTCCTCAAGCTGCCTCGCGGCTTTCTTTGCAGACAATGAAGCGTGCTGTGTTTTGTTTTTTTCACACTGATTCAGGCCTCCTATGAAGATTGTGCAATTCGTCCCAATTTTGAATGGCGGCGGTGTCGCAGACGGCGAGAGATTACTTGCTAGCACACTGCCATGAGTCTGCGGCGAACATTCGGGTGATCTATCGGAGCACTACCGACAACGATTTTTCTCGGGGCTACGCTGAAAATCCCGCTTGGAATTTTCGTTAGCGAGACTGTGGCCTTGGTGCGCGAGGCGGGTTTTGGCAAGGCGGTGACCACTGACGAGGGTAAAGATGGTGCTTTTTGAAGGTGCTATTGAGGATACTTTTGAGAGAACTTTTGAGACGGCTGGGGATAGGCTGACCGACTCTTTTGGGCTGCGGTGGATTAAGGTTTCTAGCAAGGACAATTTCTGGGCGTTTAAGATCCGCATGCGCATTGGCTTTCGCGGTTATCTGTAGGCGCGCATGTGCATAAAGGATTGAACATGATTCAGGGCAGTGACGAGTTGAGCGCGCAAGAGGCGCGCATTAGCGAACTGGAGTCGCGTTTGGAGTTTCAAGACGAGACCATTCAAAAGCTCAATGATGAAATGGTGCAGCTGCAGCGCAAGTTGTTTGCCCAAGAAAAGCAGCTCAAGCATCTAGGCGAGCGGCTGCAGGTGCTTGTTGGCAACGATGACGGCGCAGACCCCAACCAAGTGGAGCCACCTCCACCGCATTATTAATGCGCTTGGTTAAAGCGTTTAACACCTTTGATCTAAGCCCTTGATGAACGCCCTAAATGAACTCCCTTGTCAGCCGTTCATGCTGCCGAGAAATTCCAGTGTGCGGGCATAGGCTCCGTCTTCTGTATCCATGATGGCGGCGTTGAAGTCTGTTACGCCCATGTCCTGAAAACGCTTAATCTGCCCACGTAGCTGGTTTTCATCGCCAACAATGGCGATATCGGCAGGCCCGGCTGCACCTTCACGGTCGAGCATGGCGCGGTAGCTCGGCAGTTGGCCGTACACTGTAAGGTTCTGCGCAATTTTTTCTTTTGCCGCGTCCACATTGGTGGTCAGCACAATGGGCATGCCCGCCACTACGGCCGGATCCGCTTTGCCCGCCGTCTGAAAGCTGGGAATAATATGTTCCTCCATGGTCTTGGGGCCGACCATCCATGTATTGGTACCGTCAGCTAGCTCGGCAGTAAGTTTGATCATAGCTGGCCCCAACGCGGCCACCACAACGGGCAGGTCGGTGACACCGGGAATATCCAGCGTCAGGCCCTGTACCTTGTACTGTTCGCCCTGAAAGCTGGCGGTTTCGCCGCGGAGCAGTGGCATCAACACCTGCAAATACTCGCGCATATGCTTGGTTGGCTTGTCATAGCTCATACCAAACATATGCTCTATCACCACTTGATGTGACAGACCAATCCCCAAGGTAAAACGATTATTAGAGGCCGCTGCCGTGGTCAGCGCTTGCTGGGCCAGGGCGCCGGGGTGACGCGGGTAGGTTGGCGTAACGGCGGTACCAAGGCGCACCCGGCTGGTTTCTCGGCCGATTAGGGCCAAAGTAGTAATGGCATCGAAAGAGAAGATGTTGGCGATCCACACGTGGTCCAGCCCTGCCGCTTCAATATCCTTGCCCAGTTGCACCACGTCGTCGATGGATTCCTTGGTGCCATCTGCTCCGATCATCGCTCCGATACGCATTGCCCGCTCTCCGTCTAATGAAGAATGCCGACCCGCAGGCTTACCGAAAACGGTCTGTGACGCAACTGAGAGCTACTCGATGCGGCCGGTGCTTTCATTTTTTTTGCACATCGTTAGCGGCATACTCCGAGCCCTCATCTAGAAATTTGGATCACCCATGTCAACAAAAGAAACCGTCGCTATTCTCGGCGGCACTGGAGATCTCGGTACCGGTCTGGCCATTCGTTGGTCAAAGGCAGGCTATAAAATTGTTATCGGTTCGCGCACTCAAGAAAAAGCCGACGAAGCGGTAGCCGCGCTGAAGGAAGTCAGCCCAGACACACCGGCAGAGGCCATGGAAAACGCAGCTGCAGCAGCGGCTGGCGACATTGTGGTACTGACCGTACCCGCTGCCCATCAGATTTCTACCTTAGATGCGGTAAAAGACGACCTGCAAGGCAAAATTCTCATCGACGTCACCGTACCCTTGGTGCCGCCCAAGGTTGGCACCGTGCAGATGCCCGAAGAAGGCAGTGCGGGTAAGCGCGCCCAAGACTTCCTTGGCGAAGGTGTACATGTAGTCAGCGCGTTCCAGAACATTGCCGCCCACCTGCTGCAGCAAGATGTGCAAATTGAATGCGATGTATTGGTTGCCGGCAACAGCAAGGATTCACGCGCCAAGGTCATTGAAATGATCAGCGAGGCGGGCATGAACGGCTGGCACGCTGGGCCTATTGCCAACGCGGCGGCGGCTGAAGCGCTGACCTCAATTCTGATTCAGATTAACCGCAGCGGCATCGTGTCGCACTCCGGCATCAAGATCATCGGTCAGGAACACTAGCTCCTAGTATGGCCGAGGGGGAGACAACGGGCTTGGCAAACAACACGCACCCGGCACCGGACTTTCGCGTCATTGGTGTGCCCGGCATTAGTATGATCGAAAACGGCGACGATTTGGTTGCCGTTATCACCGAGGCGCTGACGCAAAATCAGCTGACTCTCGAGCACGGCGACGTGCTCTGCGTGGCACAGAAAATCATTTCCAAGGCCGAAGGCTGCTTGGTCGCCTTAAGCGATATCACTCCAACCGCGGAGGCCGAAGAGCTGGCCGCTGCTACCCTCAAAGACCCGCGCATGGTGCAACTGATACTGGAGGAATCCAGCGAAGTGATGCGCCACAAGCCCCATGTCTTGGTGGTACGGCACAATCTAGGCTTTGTTGGCGCGCATGCTGGCATTGACCAGTCCAATGTAGATCACAGCGACGGCGAAATGGCGCTACTGCTGCCTAAGGACCCAGACGGTTCGGCTGCGGCGCTGCGCCACTCGCTAGAAGAGCAATACGCAACCCAAATAGGCGTGGTCATCACCGATTCGCATAACCGCGCATGGCGCATGGGCACGATTGGCAGCGCGATAGGTTGCGCTGGTATTAAAGTGCTGGACGATTCACGCGGCGGCGAGGACATCTATGGCCGTACCCTGCAGGCAACCCTTATCAGCCGCGCCGACGCATTGGCGGGCACTGCCACGCTGATGATGGGCGAAACCACTGAAAAACTGCCCGTGGTTATTTTGCGCGGCCTGCCGCCGGCACAAACCTTGAGCGACGACCCGGCACAAACCGCCCAGCTCATTAACCGCCCGCTTGCCGAAGACATGTTCCGCTAGTGTCCCGACCGCGCAAAATTTTAGCCGTCACCGGCGGTGTGGGCGGCGCGAAGCTGGCCGTTGGGCTGGCGCAGTTGCTGGGCCCAGATGAACTCATGTTCGCGGTCAATGTGGGCGATGACTTCATTCATCTTGGTCTGCACATCAGCCCCGACATCGACAGCCTGACCTATGCGCTAGCAGGCCAAAACAACCAAGAGCTGGGCTGGGGACGGGCGGGCGAAACATGGCAGTTCATCGAAACACTCGGCAGCCTTGGCGGCGACGACTGGTTTCGACTTGGCGACAAAGACATGGCCCTGCACATGCGGCGTAGCCTCATGCTGCAAAACGGCGCTTCGCTTAGCGCGGCAACCCAAGAGGTTACTCAGCGCATGGGCATTGCGCACCGGGTTATACCTATCAGTGACGACCCCATTCGTACCGTGGTGCAAAGCACACAGGGCGACCTGATGTTTCAGCACTATTTCGTGCGCGAGCGCTGCGAGCCAGCTGTGCATGGTTTTCGCTTCGAGGGCATGGCCAATGCCGTGCTGAACCCGACAATTGCCGCCTACCTAGCGGACTGCGATGCCATCATCATTTGTCCTTCGAACCCATTCGTTTCCGTGGCACCGGTCATTGAGGTAGCGGGTTTTCTCGCCGCCACCGAGCAGATACCCACTATCGCGGTGGCGCCCATCGTCGGCGGCATTGCGCTGAAAGGCCCGGCTGCAAAAATGATGCAGGAACTAGACATTCCCACTACTGCACTTGGCGTGGCCGAGCACTACCAGCACAAGTACCCGCACTTGCTCAACGGCTTCGTTATCGATAGCACAGACGCAGACAGTTTGCCGGACTTCAACCTGCCCACCATTGCAACCCAGTCGGTTATGAGCAGCTTGCAAGACCGCATCGCTCTGGCTGAGGCGTGTTTGGACTTTTTCGATCAGCTAGCGGCTTAAGGATTAGGGGGCTGGGAAAGTACCGCATCACATCAGGATAGGCGCACCGTTGCATTTTTTTGGCGGCCGCGCTGCTGCCAACTTTGGCCGTACCGCATCAAAGTCGAACAAAAAGCTCTTAATGGCAGAAAAATCCCCGCTATCGCCACCGCAACGGGCGTGGTAACTTTCGACGGATTAGCACTTGTGGGCAGCCAATTTGCCCCCAACCTGTCTAAGTCAGAAACCTATACGGTCACGGCAACTCAGTCGCACAAAGCAAAGGAGTGCGAATAGGGGTCGAGAGCGTCCGATTAACAAGCAGGAGATGCCGATGTGGGCGATTGTTCCCATCAAGACGTTCGAGCGCGCGAAACAACGACTGGCCAAC
>PCCE01000048.1 GCA_002731575.1 Gammaproteobacteria bacterium
AGCGTTGACTGTCCGACACCCTGACGTCGGTGAAGTACACCTCGTTAAAGTCCGAGTCCCCTGTCAGCTGCTTAATCGGCTTGATCTCGATACCCGGAGCCTTCATGTCGACATAGAAATAGCTAAGCCCCTTGTGCTTCGGCACGATGGGGTCGGTTCGCACCACGATTACGCCGTAATCAGAGTAATGGGCACCTGAAGTCCAAATCTTTTGTCCATTGATCACCCAGTCGTCACCATCGCATTCTGCACGGGTTCGCAGTGCGGCGAGGTCTGAGCCACCCGCGGGTTCCGAGAACAACTGACACCAGACTTCCTCGCCGCTGGCCAGTGGCGGCAGGAAACGGGCTTTGTCTTCATCACTCGCCCAGGTCATGAGCGTTGGGCCAATCATGCCCTGTCCAATCAGGAAAAAGTTGGCCGGCAGGTCGTACTGACTCTCCTCTTGACGCCAGATAACCTCCTCGATTGCGGAGGCGCTGCGACCGCCGAATTCCGGCGCCCAACCAATACAGGCCCAGCCCGCATCGTATTTCCGTTTTTGCCAGACCTTCGCCTGTTCCAGGGGGGACAGTGCCCGAAAGGCGTCATCGGTTGGCGCATTCTCGGCAAGCCAGGAGGAGGCTTCTTCGCGGAAGCGCGCTTCTTCAGGGGTATCGTTAAAGTCCATCTGCTCTCTCCCTCAGGCTGCCGCGCTTTGTGCGGCCAACGCCGACACCAATCGGTCTTGCCACACCGCCTCACTGCCAATCGTAAGGCTTAATAGCTTCGCCCGCCGCAGATAAAAGTGGCAGTCGAACTCCCAGGTGAAACCCATTCCGCCATGGGTCTGGATGTTCTCTTCCGCCGCGTAGGTCGATGCCTGTATCGCCGCGACACGGGCGGTAGCCGCTGCCAGCGGCAACTCGTCACGGCTCTCGGCCAAAGCCCAGACACCGTAGTAGGCGTTACTGCGGGCTAGGGTGTTCTTCACGTACATGTTGGCCAGCTTGTGCTTGATCGCCTGATAAGAGCCGATAGCGCGACCAAAGGCGAAGCGTTGCAGGGCATAATCCCGCGCTTGGGTCAGCGCAGTCTCCGCCAGCCCCAACTGCTCCCAGGCGAGCAAGGCTGCCGCGCCATCGAGCACACTCTCCCAGTCCCCTGGGTTGAGGGCGGTTCCCCCCAATACCTCCGCCTCGGCGCCGTCGAAGGTCACGGTGCTGTGCCCGCGGCTAGTATCAAATGTCAGCACCGGCTCTACCGAGACGCTGGCTTGCTGCAGCGACACCAGACACGCCTCCAGCCCGGCCTCGGATCGGGCCAGCACTACCGCTACCTCCGCTATCGAGGCATCCGCAACGGGGACTTTTGTGCCGGAAAGTTGCGATCCGCTGCGTCGGGCTTCAAGTCGGTCAAGCGCTAGGCGGCCTGCGCGCTCTGTCATGGCAACGGTAGCGACGCATTCGCCATTGGCGAGTCTGGGCAACCACGCTGATTTTTGTGCCTCGGTGCCAAAGCGCTGGATCGCCTCGCTGGCCAGATATACAGAGCTGCTAAAAGGTAACGGCGCCGCGCTGCGGCCCATTTCCTCAGCAATAATCGCCAGTTCGTAATAACTCAGGCCCAGACCACCGTAGGTCTCGGGAATCACCGTGGCGGTCCACCCCATCTCGGCAACCTTCTGCCACAGTGCTGCGTCCCAGTCCTGGTCACCATCCAGTACCGCCCTCACCACTGAGGTGGGGCAATGCTCGGTCAAAAACCCGCGCGCCTGCTCTCTCAGCAATTGCTGCTCGTCAGAAAACTCAAAATTCATGGCTACCGCCCGATTACAAAACTAGGCGTAGCGTAGCAGAACCGCTCATGGCTTCACGCCGCAAAAAGGAGTTGCGGCGCTTGCTCCCGAAGGCGCTGATATTGATGAGGTGGCTGGAACCCGAGCTCCGCTCGAACCGCGTCGATTGGTTCGGCAAGCCGCTCCTCCCATTCGATCTCGGCCATCCAAATCGCCTGCTGGGCGATCTGGGCGCCTTCCCGAATTAGCGATCTCACATCAAACTGTGGCACCTCGCGGAGATACTTCCACTTGGCAATCCAAACTATAAAACTGATGCCTCGGTTAGGGGTTTGGGTCTTCATAAAGGACAGAAGGCTCAGCTCACCCACCGGGTCACGGCCGTAGTCCGTCATGACATGCTGCAGGTCATGAATGTCTCGCAGTCGGTCTGCCAACCAGATTTCATCCTCAGAAAGCACGCGATAAATGTCATCGCGCGCGGACGTGTCACTGGAGGCAATCAATCCGTAAGCCGAGAGGTCCTCGGCGTGCACAAAATCATAATAGGCTCGTCCGATGCTGTTGGCAGGGAGACTTAAAAGCCACTCGCAGTCATTGAGCTTACTGACGATGTCCGGCTTTTTATGAAGAAGCGCGCGGCCCCGCTCAGTGGCTCTTAACCGCCTGACAGCGGAACCCAAGCTATCGCCCTTGAGCGCTTCAATAATGTGGAAAACCTGAGTGGTATCGTCGGGGTTTCTCAACAGTTCGCGCATAGCTCGCCAAGCAGAAAGCGGTTTAATCTGATTGCGAAGCCACAGCGATCTTAAGCGTTTCATTATCATCGTTTCTTCTCTTAACCTTCTTTGACGTTACAGAACAGCCAGAGACAGGTCCCTTGCTACGCTGAGTGCACCGACAGCTGCACAAGCACCTCAGAATGTGGCCGGTACCAGAGCATTCACGCCATCACCATAAAAAGGATAGCGGCGACCGTTGCGCCCAACAATGCATAGGGCAGTTGGGTAGTAGCGTGCTCATGGGTCCGACAACCCGCCCCTTGCGCAGAGAGCACAGTAGAGTCCGAGTAAAAACAGGCATGGGAGCCGAAGCCGCTGGCGGAGAACAACGCCCCCATCACCAGGGGGATGCTGACCTCAAAGGTCTGCGCCAACGGGAAAGCAATCGGCATTGTGATGGCAATAACGCCCCAGTTGGATCCCGTGGTAAACGACAGCAGTGACACGGTGACGAATACCACGACAGGTAACAACTGCGCGGTCATAAAAGGAGACACCGCGTCGATTACATAGGGTGTGAGACCTAGACGATCGTTGGCCTCCACAAACACAAATAGCGTCAGCAGCATCGCCAGCACCGGCACCATGGACTTGATGCCGTCGATACAGGTATCGAATAACTCGCCCAGCGGCATGATACGCACCAGCGCATAGTGGACAAAGGTCACCAGAATCCCAGCGATGACACCCCGAAGCAGATCAATGCTAGGAAACACCGTGAAGAAAACCATCGCAATGAGGGGGAGGAAGAACACACTCGTAGCACCCCGCGCGGTTTCCTCCACCGCCAGCGCATCGTCTTCGAAAATACTGAGATCACCTGTGCTCTCGGCGTGAGTTTCGGCCCGACGCATAGCCCCAAGAAGGGGAATAACCCCCAGCGCCACCAACGGGACAATCAGCAGAGCGACCATGGGATAAAAGAGATAGGGGATGGTCTCGATGAATACCGACAGGCCTTGACCCTCGGTCGCCACTCCGTTTTGCTCCAGCAGGCTGGCGAAATAGCCCCCCCAGCTCGATAAAGGGACCAGCAAACACAGCGGCGCCGCGGTTGAATCCACGACATAAGCGAGCATTGCACGCGAGGTGCGGAAGCGATCGGTCACCGCTTTCATCGTCGCACCCACCGTCAGCGAGTTCAGGTAATCGTCCAGAAAAATCACCAGGCCAAGGCCCCAGGTGGCCAACAGGCCGCCGCGCTTGGTCTCGATGCGCCTCATCACTGCCCGGCCAAAAGCATGGGAACCGCCACCTTTTACCAATAAGCCGATAAAGCCACCGTACAACCCGCAGACCAGCATCACCCACGCCACGTCTTCGGTCATCAGTGTGGCCAGCGTCGCCTCCGCCATGGCATCGAGAAAGCCGACCCCCTCCATAATAAAAAAGGCGAATAAAGCCCCAGCCAATACCGATTCAAGCGTGCGACGACTCCAGATCGCCAGACCCAGCACAAGAAGGGTGGGCAACAATGTCATGAACCCATAATCCATCGTGATCACTGCCCTGTTTTCTGCATCAGGTTAAAACGTTAAAGCTTGTGGGTTTTTTACGTTTGGAGCTCTCACTGACAGCCGTGTAAGGTGCTATTACTGTCTGTTAGCTAGAATACGCGAAGTCGAGTCTGTCGTGTCACTTTCAACTCTGCTCCAGAACATTGCTGATGCCGAGCAAGGCCCTGAAACCTGTGCGGTATTTGATTTTGACGGGACCATTATCTCGGGCTACTCCGCGACTGCGTTTCTCAAAGATCAAATCACCCGGGGCGAGATTTCACCCACAGACTTGGTGCAACTGACTCAAGCGGCCACCCGCTTTGGTATTGGATCCTTGGGTTTCTCGGCACTGATGGCGGTCCACGCCCAATATCTTGCGGGGCGCTCAGAGACGGACTACATCGCCAACAGCAAGCAACTGTTTCGCAGGGCGATTGCCAAACTGATCTACCCCGAGGCCAGACAACTCATCGAAGCGCACCGCGCGGCCGGCCACAGCATTGCGATCATCAGCTCAGCGACGCCCTATCAGGTGCTGCCCGCGGCGATAGACCTCGGCATTGAGCATGTCTATGCGACCGATCTCGAAGTCGAGTACGGCCTCTTCACGGGTGGTGTCGTGCAACCCACCTGTTTTGGCATCGGCAAGGTGCATGCCGCCGAACGTTTCGTAGCGCAACAGGGTAGCGATCTGGAAAATTGTTTCTTTTATAGCGACAGCACCGACGATATTGAATTACTCGAGACAGCAGGGCGCCCGGTGGTGTTAAACGGCAGCCGCGAGTTAAAGAAGACAGCCCGGGAAGCCGGTTGGTCGATAGCCGACTTCAGCAGCCGGGGTAACGCCACAAGCAGTCAAATCCTTCGCTCACTCGCCGCAACCGGATCGCTCGTGGGGAGCTTCATCATGGGCTTGCCGCTCTATGCCTTGAGTGGCTCACGGCGAGACTCTCTCAACTTTTCGATTTCCCTGTTCGCCGAAACCGCCAGCGCGCTCATCGGATTGGATCTGGATGTGCGCGGTCGCGAACACCTGTGGAAACAGCGCCCGGCGATCTTCATGTTCAACCACCAAAGCAACGCCGACATGCTGATCATGGCCAGCTTAATCCGCAGGGATATTGTGGGCGTCGGTAAACGGGAGCTGAAAAACCTGCCTGTCATTGGCCCTCTGATGGGCGCGGCAGGCGTGGTGTTTATTGATCGGAGCGACCGACAGGCGGCGATCGAAACCATGAAACCGCTAGTACAATCGATGCAGGAAGAAAAGAAGAGCCTCGTCATCGCTCCAGAGGGCACCCGTGCTCCTACGCGAAAACTGGGCGCCTTTAAAAAGGGCGGCTTCCACGTGGCGATTCAGTCGGGTGTGCCCGTTGTGCCGGTCGTCATTCATAACTCGGGCGACATCTCCCCCAAGGGAGACAAAATCTTCCGCAGCGGTACCGTACACGTCGACGTACTGCCGGCCATTCAGACCACTGATTGGTCTGTTGCAAACATCGATGAGCACGTTGCCGAAGTGCGAAATGCCTTCCTCAGAACGCTGGGCCAGCCAGAGTTGTCTGCAAAAGAGACCGACAAGGCGCGACGCGACACACCCCATGACCTGAAGCCCGAGGTGCGCGGCCGCTGGAAGAAAGCCGGGTTCAAAAAATCTGCGACCGAGCTGAGCGAGCAAGGCGGCGCGTCATCAAAACGTCGCGGCAAACGCGGGGTTACCAATGGGGTGCGGTCAGCCGGCTCACAGAATGGCTTCGACCCAGAGGCTCCGGCCACGAGGCGCTGAGTGAGCCTGGCCACTGCGCTGCAAGATCAGCTTGCCCACAATCCCTGGCCACCCTCTGATCAGCAAGTCATTTTTCTGCTCGACACAACACGGCGATTCGAGCGACGCCTGCTCGAGCAGTGGATCGCCGCGCACGACAACCACGCTTCTAACCACACCGTCGTGTTGCTGGATTTGCGAGACGATCGCAAAACGCCAAACGTGGAAAAACTATCGGAAGCGCTTGAGCAACACCCTGACGCAATGGTGGCACCGCTGAGGGTGTCGTGGTTGCAAGCCGAGAGAAGCGTCAGCACCGGGCCTCGGTTACGCGATGCTCTGCGCGGCGGAGAGCGCAGATCCCCAGGTTGGCTGGCTGATCGCGTCGCACGACTGAACCCCGAGCGCGTGCACCTCACCCTTGCAGAGCCCGGGGCGAATCGCGACCTCGCCGAGCGGTTTCAAGCCAAGACAGGATTATCGGATGCCAATGCGCCCGAGGATTTCGCGCTGTTTGTCGCAAGGCAGGCCGCCGTGGTCATCGATATTGCGGAGCGTCGGTTAATTGGCGGTCGCTACAAAGTGCCTCGCTATGTTTACCAGAGCATTCGCAACAACCGTGCCTTCCGGGCTGGTCTGCTGCACATAGCCAATGAGAGGGAGCAACCGACCAAGGCGGTGAGGGCTGAGGCCAGCGAATACCTGCGGGAGATGATTTCAATCCCCACACGCCTTTGGCTCGATGTGTGGGCCAAGCTATGTGGCATTTTTCTAGGACTGGGCTACGAGAAAACGTTGCACTATGACCCGAGCGATCTCGAACGGATACGACACATTGTACGCCACTATCCCTCAGCCCTGCTGTGGACCCACAAAACCTACATCGACGGGTTCGTGGTGCCAAAAATCCTGTTCGACAATGACTTCCCGATGCCGCATTTCTTCGGGGGTGACAATCTGAATGTCCCGATTCTAGGCTTCTTCCTACGCCGGGCAGGCGGCATCTTCATCCGTCGCAGTTTTCAGGACAACGAGGTCTACAAACTCAGCTTCAAGCAATACATCGGCTATTTGATGGAAAAGCGCTTCCCGGTGACCTGGTCCTTTGAGGGCACGCGTTCGCGGCTCGGGAAGTTGATGCCACCCAAATACGGGCTACTCAAATACGTGCTGGAGAGTGCCCACCACGCGGGGTCACGTGACATTCACATTATCCCCGTGTCAGTGTCCTATGACCTCGTCAGAGACGCGGAAGAGTACGCCCGCGAGCAGTCGGGCACACCCAAAGCGCCCGAGTCTGTGGGCTGGTTGGTGCGTTACCTGAAAAGTCTTGCCCGCCCGATGGGCCGGATTCATGTGGACTTCGGAGAGCCTGTGCACCTCGACGAAGCGCCTGACCCAGAGGACCAGCTGGCGATCTCAAAGATCGCCTTTCAGGTGGCCGTGGAGGCCAACCGCGTCACGCCCGCCACGTTCCCGGCGGTCGTCTCCACTGCACTATTAGGCGCCTTTCCGCGGGCGTTAACTGAAGCGGAGATCGTCAAAGAGGTCTCGATCATGACCAAGTGGGCAACAGCCCGACGCGTGAGGCTGTCGCCCGACTTCAACCTCAATTACGCCGAGGAAATAGGCAGTCTGCTGGCAAACATGATGGAAGAGGGCATCATCACCCGATTCGGAGGCGGTCCGGAGACGGTCTACGGCATTGCTGAGGGTCAGGCGTCAATTGCCAGCTTCTATCGCAACACCATTGTGCATTTCTTCCTCACGCGCGCAGTGGCAGAACTGGCGCTACTGGCAGTCAGCGAGCAAAGAGAAAGTAGCGAGTCACTTTCGCGGTTCTGGTCCGAGGTACAGGGGCTGCGCGATCTCTTTAAATTCGAATTCTTCTACCCTGACACCCAGTTATTTCAGCAACAGATTGACGCCGAGCTATGTCGTGACGAGCCCGACTGGCAGACCTTATTGAGTGAGGGTCCCGACAATGCGCGACTGATCATGAATCGACTGTCACCCAAACTGGGGCATGTGGCGCTCACCATTTTTGCCGAAGCCTACAGCATTGGCACCGATATTCTGATCAGCCATTCAGACGGAGAGCCTATAGAAGAGGACGTCTTTACGGAGCGGTGCATGAGCTATGGCAAGCAGGCATACTTGCAGCGCCGGATCAGTAGCGAGGCCTCGATTGGAAAACTGCTTTTCGCCAACGCATGGAAAATGCTTGTGAGCCGCGGACTGATCAACGATGCCGATGGCAGATCTCGCCAGGCAGAAGCGCTGAACAAGCTAATTCGTCGCCTTGAGGTGATTCGCGCGCTGAGCATTGCCGACCGCGGCGCTAGCACCCTGAGGGACGTTGCCCGTGAAACGCTCTAGGATCGCGGTCCTCGGCGGAGGCTCCTGGGGCACCACCACCGCCTCGGTGATCAGCCGCCAATGCGATGCCGTGCTGTGGGCGCGTGACGCGCAAATCGTGGACGAGATCAACCAACATCGCGCCAACACACGCTATCTGGCGGACGCCATGCTTCACCCCAAGCTCACCGCTACGACCGCGCTGAACGTCGCGGTTGAAAACGCCGATGCCGTATTGATTGCCGTGCCCAGTAGCCATTTCCGCGAAGTGCTGGTGAACGCCCTGCCCGATATACCACGGGATATTCCCGTGATCAGTTTGAGTAAGGGGCTGGAGAAGGGCAGCCGGATGCGCATGACCGAGATCATCCGCGAAGTGGCGCCCCATAGCATTCCCGGGGTACTGACCGGACCCAACCTCGCCCGCGAGATCGTCGCAGGCCAGGCCGCGGCCAGTGTGCTGGCGCTTGAGGCGCACGACGCTGCCCTCACATTACAACCCACCTTAAACAATGGCCTGTTTCGCGTGTACACCAATCAAGACGTCATCGGATGCGAGCTGGGGGGCGTGTTGAAAAATATTGTTGCCATTGCGGTGGGCATGGGCGACGGGCTTGGCGCGGGTGACAACACGCGCGCGGCGCTCATTACCCGCGGCTTGGCCGAGATGAGCAGACTCGGTGAGGCGCTCGGCGGCAAGGCAGAGACCTTTGCGGGCCTGGCGGGCATGGGCGACATGATCGCCACCTGTACTAGCCCGCAGAGCCGGAACCGCCACGTCGGCATGGAGCTGGCAACCGGCCGCTCGATCGAGGACATCATCGATAGCATGCACATGGTAGCTGAGGGGGTAAAAAGCGCCCCGACGGTGATTGAGTTGGCTCGGGAAAAAGGCATAAGTCTGCCGATTAGCGAGGACGTGTATCGCGTGATCACTGGCGAATCGAATGCGCGGGGCGTGTATCGCGGGTTGCTGCGTATGACCGCAGGCGCCGAGTCGGAGCCGGGATAAAATCCGCCCCGAAGATAGATGCCCCGGGCATGACGCGCTGCAGCGTGATAAGTACCCAGCCATTGAACACGGGTTTCGCTAGGCTGTCTGACTATGACAGTGGAAGCAGAAGGAGCTGACTAATGAGCCGCAACAAATTCATCATGCGCACTAGGCACTGGGCCCTTTTAATCGTTTGCGTGCTCCTATCCAGCTGTGCGGTGAGTCCGACGGGACGCACTCAGTTCATCATCATCTCCCCCGATGCTGCGATTATCGAGTCAGAGGCGGCTTACATGGATACCGTCCGGCAGTTGGACGACGAGGACAAACTGGTGGGCGATCCACTAACGGTTGCGAGGGTCGCTCGGATCACTGGGCGATTGGTCTCTACTGCCGTCGCCGACTTCTCAACTAGCGCAGACTGGAAATGGAGTGTTGCGATTGTCGATGACGCGGAGACCGTCAACGCCTGGTGCATGGCGGGGGGTCGCATGGCGGTCTACACGGGACTAT
>PCCE01000049.1 GCA_002731575.1 Gammaproteobacteria bacterium
ACGCCAAAGTTGCCCAGCGCGGTACCAAAATACACTGGGCTAACTGTGCCTTTCTCAAAATCACTCTGGTCGTAGTCGTGGCAAGCCCCGCGTACCAATTCAATTTCATCCACAAAGTTGTCGTAGTCCGGCCCTAACAGTTCACGAGCCTCATTGGAGTCCAACCCCTGGATAACATGATAGGTGTGGATATGATGACCCTGACTTTTCTCGAAGCAGACGATGCGGTCGGCGGCCAGTTCGTAGACACCCTTGAACTGCTGGCCCATACCAATGGGCCAGTTCATGGGCGCGCACTGAATTTGCAGAATGTCTTCGATTTCATCCAGCACTTCGATGGGGTCGCGAATTTCTCGGTCGAGTTTGTTGATGAAGGTAATAATAGGCGTGTCGCGCAGACGACAAACTTCCATCAGCTTAATAGTGCGCGGCTCCACACCCTTGGCACCATCAATCACCATAAGTGCAGAATCCACTGCGGTAAGGGTGCGGTAAGTGTCTTCAGAAAAGTCCTCGTGGCCGGGTGTGTCGAGCAGATTCACCACCCGGCCAGCGTAAGGGAATTGCATCACGGACGTGGTAACCGAGATGCCCCGCTCCTGCTCCATGGTCATCCAGTCTGAGGTAGCATGACGATCGGACTTGCGCGACTTTACCGTACCCGCTAACTGTATGGCGTTACCAAAGAGCAACAGCTTCTCGGTCATGGTAGTTTTACCCGCATCCGGGTGCGAGATAATAGCGAACGTTCTACGTTGTTGAATTTGTTGAAGAAATTCCGAACTCATAAACCGAGAATCCTAAGGGACTGCATTAACGCCTGTGCAGTAGACGCACTCTCGCTAAAGAGTACCGACGGTGTAATTAGGCATATTAGCAACTCGGCGGAGGAAGCGCTCAGGTTATGTAATCTGCGCTGTTAATCACTTCTTCAATGTGGCGCCGCCTGTCTGGAATAACCGCCTTTGGTCCTATTTCTTTAACTGGGCCGCTGTACCAAGACTACTCGTGGACTTGTCCAAGCGACCTAAGCGCCTCTTAGAGTGCGTTACAGACATTGGCTCTAATGGCTTTGCGTTCCACCACCAAGAGGAAGTAGCTATGACGAGTATTGTTTTTGATCGAGGTCTTGTACCGAGTGGTTTTTACGACCTTATAGCACGTTATTGCCGGGCCATGCTGTCTGGCCTGCTCATCACCGATACTCAATTTTTCATCATGTAACAACTGATCTACGGCGCTGCGGCAGAAATTAAACCCGCCGTCAAAGGCTCCACAGTGACCTTTGTGCCCATGATTGAAGAACCAGAGCCAACCAAGAAAAACCCCAAGCCGAAACCACCACCAGCGGTTGAACCGCCGCCGGAAACTCTGATGGTTTATCCAACCTATGAAGGCCCCGCTGGCGGGCATGGAACATTACAATTCGAACTACCAAAAAATGATCACAAAGCCAGCGTCGCCGCAGCCGATGGCGGTATTTTGCCCATCGTAGCGGTAGCTCCGACCTATCCACGCAGGATGGCATCTCGGGGTATTGAAGGATGGGTGCTGCTGAACTTTTCAGTAGATCCGCTTGGCCGAGTGCAGAATGCTCGAGTGGCTGATGCGCAGCCAAATAACGGCTTCAACAAATCGGCGCTAGCGGCTATTTCGCGCTACAAATATAAGCCGGGTATGGTCAACGAAAAGCCCGTTTGGGTGCACGATGTGCAAACTCGTATCGTCTTTGAATTGGAAAACCGTTAAATCGAAGTTATCGACCCAATATCAGCCCACGGCTATCAGCTTGCGGCTGATATGAGGTCTGCGCCCATCAGCACAGCGTCTTCCCGTCCGCCTTCGGCGGGGTAGTAGTTTTTGCGCACGCCAATTTCTTGCAATCCTGCCGCCACATAAAGACGACGCGCTGGCGTATTACTGCGCCGCACTTCCAAGAAAATTTTAGCCGCGCCCTGCTCGCCCAAATCAGCGATCAGGGCAGCGAGGTAAACACCGGCCAAGCCAAAGCCTTGGTGGCTAGGGTGCAAACAAAAATTCAGCAGTTCTGCTTCGCCTGCAATTATCGTCAACACCGCATGACCTACTACCACTTCTTCAAGCAGCAACATATGACAGCGATAGCCCTTGGATCGGGCTTCGATACAGTCCTGGAAGATACGTTGCGACCACGGTTCGGGATAGCAGGCAGCCTCGGTAGCTAACACGGTGGGCAGGTCTGCGGCGGTCATGGGCTTAAGCCGCGTGTTCATTGGCCGAAAACCTAAGTGCCGCCGGCCGCGCTAAAATTTTGCAGCACACGCTGCCATAGGGCTTTCTTAGCATCGCCGTTGGCAGCTGCCTGAACCAGTTCGTCGATAGGCAGCCAGTGCCCGGTGTCGCCCTTGATCCACGGACTCAGTTGGGTCAGCGCCTCCGGACTGGCCAGTACGGTTGTCGTCGTCTCAAACAAACGGCGCTTTTCACAAAAAACCGTAACCGTGCGCTCTGGTGTACCCGTTGCTTCAACAATAGGCCAGCGGAACTCGCTACTGTGTACTTTGTCGGTTAGTGCGGTTCGCTTGCCTACCCAATGAATCGCGCCAGCAAGGTCCTGCAGAAAACGCATCTCCACATTCGACAGCGCCGAGGGGCTGAGATAAACCAACGATGCGGTGCCTACCACGGTAAGTTCGATACGCACTTGAACCTGCGTACTGGCTCCGCTGCTGCTTGCAACACTCGAGGGCATCACATCCGTTTGTGTCACCTCGACTGGCGTACCCTCGACCGACTTGTTTGTTTCCGCTGCGGGAGCCTGTGTCTTTGCCGTTACTGCGCTTTGCGCTGTAATTTTTGCCTCAGCTAAAGCCGCTTGAGCCGCAGACGACGGCCCAGGCATCGATGCTTGCGCAGCATCCACCGGCTCGGCACGGCGAGTGCTAAACACATCGATGCCCATGTCTTGCAGCATGCGGCGTTGGCGCTTACTCAATGCGGCGCTGTGAGTTGGGTTGGTAGAGGACATGACCTATATGTGTCGGCTAGATGTCCTCATGCTAACCGAAGCGGCTGCCTTAGAGGACTGCTTTTTGGTCCTGGCGCTGGCGCTTACGCCAAACATAGAGTCGCTCTGCTGCCATAACTACTGCCCAAAGCGTATAGATCGCCACGTCGTCGTAACCGTCTTTGCGCAGCCACAGCAAGTGTAGGAGTGCCAGCGGCACAGCAAGATACACCCACTGATGCAGGCGTTTCCAAGACTTGCCCAAGCGCCGCTGCCAACCGCGCGTCGAGGTAAGGCTCAGTAGGGTAAGTATCATCAGACTGGCCATACCGAGGGTAATGTATGGCCGTTCCAACACTTCGCGCAGCAATATCTGCAACTGCAGTTCGGCATAGAAAATCGCGAATACCACGCTGTGCACAAGCACAAAGGAAAAGGCGGACAGCCCAATGAGTCGGCGACTGCGGATCAGAGCAGGCCACTTAAATTGCCTGCTCAATGGAGTGACCGAAAACGCGCATAACAGCACGATCATCGACCATTCCCCTAGATAATGTAGCAGCCCTTCCACTGGGTCAGCGCCCAGACCGCTGCCGGTTTGCAGTGTTTCAAGGTAAACGAGATAGCCCAGCCAAAACCATGGCAACAGCAAGGCGACCACGACTACTGGCTTCACATAACGACGCAGCAATGCAACGCCTTAGTAGTACTTGCGTAAATCCATGCCCGCGTACAGGTGGGCTACCTCATCGGCATAGCCGTTAAAAGGTAGCGTGGGGCGACGATTCACATTGAACAAAGAACTGGGCAGTCGTCGCTCGGAGGCCTGACTCCAACGCGGGTGCGAGACCGCTGGGTTCACGTTGGCGTAAAACCCGTACTCGCTGGCCTGCAGTTGCTTCCAAGTGTTGATGGGTTCGCGCTCGGTAAAACGGATGCTGACAATGGACTTAATGCTCTTAAACCCATATTTCCATGGCACCATCAGCCGCCAAGGCGCGCCGTTCTGATTTGGCAGATCTTTGCCATAAAGACCGGTCACCATCAGAGACAGCGGGTGGTTTGCTTCGTCCATGCGCAGGCCCTCCAGATAGGGCCAGTCGATACTGGAGAAAAAGCCCTTCTGGCCCCGCATTTCATCGGGGCGGTACAGGGTTTTGAACTCTACGAATTTGGCGTTACCCATGGGTTCAAACTGGGCGAGGATGTCTTTTAGCGGAATGCCCATCCAAGGCACCACCATGGACCAAGCCTCAACGCAGCGGAAACGATAAACCCGCTCTTCTACATCCAGCCCCTTGATGATGTCTTCAAAGGCAAACGTCCCAGTTTTGTTGGCCGCGCCAGAAACTTCGACACTCCATGGGTCTATGGTCATCTCATGAGCATAGGCCGCCGGATCTTCTTTGCCGGTACCGAACTCGTAAAAGTTGTTGTACTGAGTGACGATATTCTCCGGGGTGATTTCATCGTCTTGCTGCAGGCTGGCGCTTGCCCCAAAGGGTAATCCTAGCGACGCTAAACCCAACGCACCGGCGGTCATAAATTGGCGGCGGCTCTGATAGACCGATTCCGGCGTGATTTCGGAGCCGAGGATGCTATCGGGATTACGGATCAGCATAGTCATCCTCGTCGGTGTGTGCGTTGCGAACTTTAAGCCACAGGCCCTGAGCTGGCCCAGATGCGGCATATACCAACGCAATACCAAACATCACCATGGGTGGATCAATCATGGCCACGGCGAACCCCATGGCGATAAGCACGAGGGTTACGAAGGGGATGCGCTCACGCAAATTGATTTTTTTCGGGGAGAAATACTCGTAATTGCTGACCATCAGTAGCGCTGCAACAACGGTTAGGACAGCGAAAACAAGCGCCACAAAAAGCGGTGGCTGAGTCATACCCTGCTCTACTGCAACCCAAAGACCAAAGACGATTAGGCCCGCGGCAGCTGGCGATGCAAGCCCGGTAAATGAGCCCTCGTCGCCATCGACGTTAAAGCGTGCAAGGCGCAAGGCGGCACATGCCATATAGGCAAAAGCCGCTACCCATCCCAGTTGGCCTAACTCGGATAAACCCCAAGAAAAAGCCACCAACGCAGGAGCAACACCAAAGGCGACCAAATCAGACAAACTATCGTACTGAGCACCAAAGGCGCTTTGTGTGCCCGTCATGCGGGCAATGCGGCCGTCGGCGCCGTCTAGCATCATGGCAAGAAAAATGGCGTAACACGCGGTAAGCGGCTGACCGTTCATAGAGGTAATGATGGCGTAGAAGCCAGCGAATAACGAACCGGTTGTAATGAGGTTAGGGAGTAGATAAATCCCGCGCCGCACCTGCCGGGCTTGGGCATCTTCCGCCGCTGCAGTGCCTTGGCCCTGAGGCGCGCTACCCTCGTCAGCTTCTGGGCTGTCAGCCACAATTTGCAGGGCTGGTTTTTCTTGGTCTTCCATCCGCTTTCTCACGATCTCTTAAAATTTCTCACGCTTTGCTAAAACATCCCGCGTGTTCTCATACCTTTTCGGTACGCGCCTATTGCCGCCCTGTACAGCACTGTCGCAACACCGGGCCAATATACAAGCTTTTTTTCATGGAGAGTGGCGTTGTGTGAACGAGTTCGATCACACAACGCTTAAGGCGGGAGGTCAAGCGCGCTAGTTGATCTCTTTGTTGACCAATCTGTTGGCCTGAATCCACGGCATCATGCCGCGCAGACGCTCGCCTACTTCTTCGATTTGATGCTCCGAGGTGATGCGGCGCATCGCCTTAATGCTCGGCGCACCGGACTTGTCTTCGAGCACAAACTCTTTGGCAAAGTTGCCGGTTTGAATCTCGGTCAGAATGCGTTTCATCTCAGCCTTAGTTTCTTCGGTTACCACACGTGAGCCACGAGTTAGGCCCCCATATTCGGCAGTATTCGATACCGAGTACCACATGTTGGCAATACCGCCCTCGTACAGCAGATCGACAATCAGCTTGAGTTCGTGCAAGCACTCAAAATAGGCCATCTCCGGGGCGTAACCGGCTTCGACCAAGGTTTCAAAGCCTGCCTGCACCAGTGCTGTGGCACCGCCGCAAAGTACCGCTTGCTCACCAAACAGGTCTGTTTCGGTTTCCTCACGGAAGGTGGTTTCGATAACTCCGGCGCGACCGCCACCGTTAGCTGAGGCGTAGGACAATGCGATATTTTTCGCCTGACCCGTGGCGTCTTGAGCGATAGCAATGAGGCTGGGTACACCGCCGCCCTCTACATAGGTTGAGCGCACGGTATGACCCGGACCCTTCGGCGCGATCATAATCACGTCCACATCGCTGCGTGCCTGAATCAACTCAAAATGAATGTTGAAGCCGTGGGCAAATGCGATGGCAGCATTCTCTTTCAAATTTGGCTCTATCTCGGCGCTGTAGAGGGCTGCCTGCAGTTCGTCAGGTACCAGTACCATAACCAGATCAGCGCCTTGGACGGCTTCGGCAACCTCTGCTACCGCGAAACCGGCGTTGTCTGCCTTGGCCCAAGAGCCAGAACCTTTGCGCAAACCAACCACGACGTTGGCCACGCCGGAATCCCGCAGGTTGTTGGCGTGTGCATGGCCCTGCGAGCCGTAACCTACAATCACTACCTTCATCTTTTGGATAATGGATAGATCCGCGTCTTTGTCGTAATACACCTGCATGGTTTTTCCCCGTGAGTTAGTTTTGTGGGTTTAAATGTTGGAAATTTAGAGCGCCAGTATGTGATTGCCACGGCCTACGCCGGACACACCGGAACGCACTACTTCGAGAATGGTTGCGTTAACACCGCTGTCGTCGATTGCGCGCACAAAGGCATCTAGCTTGGCGCTAGGACCCACCAATTGAATGGTATAGGTTTGCGCCGTGACATCGACAATTTGGCCGCGAAACACGTCTGCCGAGCGTTTGATTTCTGCCCGCGCCGCGCCTTCTGCGCGCACCTTGATCAGCAATAGCTCGCGCTCTACATGCTCGGCCTTGCACAAATCGACCACCTGTACGACTTCTACCAGCTTGTCGAGCTGCTTCATTATTTGCGTGATTTTTTCCTGATCGCCACTCGTCGTTAGCGTCAATCTCGACAGGGTTGTGTCCTCTGTAGGTGCCACCGTCAGAGACTCGATATTATAGTTACGTTGGGCAAACAGACCGACCACACGAGATAGCGCGCCCGGTTCATTTTCGAGCAGTACGGCGAGAATACTTCTCACGACGCGGCCTCCTGTGGTCTGCTCAGAATCATATCGTTCATCGCACCGCCCTTAATGGCCATGGGGTAAACATGCTCATTAGGGTCTACCCAAACATCGACGAACACCAAGCGGTTTTTGTTTTCCTCTGCAAACGCAGTAGTCATTGCCGCATCCAGCTCCAGCGGATCGCTGACGCGTATACCCACATGACCGAAGGCTTCCACTAGGGTTTTGAAATCCGGCAAAGAGTCGCTGTAGGTGCTTTGCGAATGCCGTCCACCGTACTGCATATCCTGCCACTGCTTAACCATGCCCAACGCCTGATTGTTCAGGTTAATAATTTTGATGGGCAAGCCATACTGAAGACAGGTCGACAGCTCTTGCATATTCATCATGAAAGAGCCTTCGCCAGTAACACAGGCCACGACGGACTCCGGGTTACCCATTTGCACACCCATGGCTGAGGGTAGTCCAAATCCCATGGTGCCCAAACCACCAGAGTTGATCCAACGCCGTGGTTCGTCAAAATGATAGTACTGGGCGGCAAACATCTGGTGCTGGCCAACATCCGAGGTCACAAAGGCATCGCCCTTGGTTACGCGGTACAGCGACTGAATCGCCAATTGCGGCAAGATGCTTTGGCCTTCGTGAGGCTGCAAGTTATGATTCAGCCCGTGCGCACTACGCCACTGCTCAAGTTGCTGCCACCACTTGGCGATGTCTTGTTGTTGAGCTTCACGTGCAGCGGCATCACGTTCCGCATCCCGAGCTTGGTAGGCGTCCCATAAGGCGTTTAGCACCCAACCGGCATCGCCAACCAATGCAATGTCGGAACGGATAATTTTATCCACGGACGCAGGATCAACGTCTAAGTGAACGATGGTTGCGCGTGGTGAGAACTTATCCGGATTGTTAGTCACGCGGTCGTCGAAACGAGCGCCCAGAGCCAGAATAAGGTCTGCTTCGTGCATGGCCATGTTGGCTTCATAGGTACCATGCATTCCGAGCATGCCGAGACTTTGGCTATCGCTGCCGGGGTAGGCCCCCAAACCCATAAGGGTAGAGGCCACTGGGGCGTTCACAGCCCTCACCAACGCGCGCAGGGATGTTTCAGCGTCTGCTTGAATGACGCCGCCGCCAACATAAAACACTGGCCGCTTGGCGACCAACAGCTCGGCAATCACCCTATTCACCTGATCCATGTCGCCTGCAAAAGCTGGCTTGTAGGACCGCAAGTTAACGTTCTCAGGATACTCATAGGCGTAGGTCGCGGAGGGATCGGTGGTATCCTTAGGAACGTCGATAACAACCGGGCCGGGGCGGCCCGTTGTCGCAATATGGAAGGCTTTTTTTACAACGCCGGGGATTTCCGCTGCGTCTCTAACCATAAAGCTATGCTTTACTACTGGGCGGGAAATGCCCACCATATCGGTCTCTTGAAATGCATCGGTGCCAATGAGGTCGCTGGGCACTTGGCCAGAAATGACGACCATGGGAATGCTGTCCATATAGGCGGTGGCAATACCCGTGATGGCATTTGTTGCCCCGGGACCAGAGGTTACCAAGACTACGCCCGGGGCACCGGTAGAGCGCGCATAGCCATCGGCCATATGCGTGGCGGCCTGTTCATGACGCACCAAGATATGTTCGATTTTTTGCTGACGGAAGATCGCGTCATAGATGTGCAGAGCAGAACCGCCGGGATAACCGAAGATGTATTCCACTCCCTCGTCCTGCAGTGCGCGGATCAGCATATCGCCGCCTGACAGCATTTCTGCCATGTCTAAGCCTCTTGTGTTCTTGTATTAATTATCATGTTTGTCCACACAACTTCCATTTCGCCACTACCAACGTCGCGCAGCAGCGTGGCGCCGTGCGAAAGTTATCGTAAGCTATTGATTTTGACGTGGTCTCTGCGGGGTCTTTACTCGGCTAAGTGCTCGACAACAGGCCCCGTTTTGCGCAAGCCGCGTATTCTTGTGATTCAACGCCTACATGTCAATGAAGGCTTGCCAAGGCTGAACGCATCCTCTTTTTGCCAGATCACAGGATTCGGCAGATAAAGGTGGCCATTCGACCGCTGCGCGCGGGTGCTCCCTGCTCGTGGGTGGCCCGACGATGAGAGTAAAAGTCGTCTTGGGTATAGGTGCAAAGACCACTTTGACTCACATGCCCCACGCCGCTGCGGCGAAGCTGAAGCTCCGCCACGCGAGCCAAATCAACCATTCGTTTGGCTGGATCTTGCGCGTGCGCGGTAACAGCCTCAGGGTAGTCCTCGCCCAGCGGTTGCCAAACATCTGCGCCTACTTCAAAACTCGCAGCGCCAATGCAGGGCCCAACCCAAGCTTGCAGTTGGTCGGAAGACACGG
>PCCE01000050.1 GCA_002731575.1 Gammaproteobacteria bacterium
CCGGGCGATGTGCTGCTCTTTCATTGTCGGCTGTTTCATGCCGCAGGGCGCAACGAGTCCGAAGCGGTAAAACTATCAGCCGTATTTACCTATCATGGCGGCGATAATCGCGCCGTGGCGGGGACACGCTCGGATCGGTTCCCTAGCATTGGCGTTACTGGTGGCGAGACAAACGAGAAATAATTTAGAACCTGTTCAGAGGTTCCCTTCATAGTTGGCAAGAGGCCGTTGGAATTTCGCAATGCATCGAGAATCAAAAAACAACAATGACGCGGATGAAAGACTGACCGAAAGCGGCGGCGATTTTGCTGACTTTGCTTCTGCCATGCAGGATGTGGAGCCGCTGAGCCGCGGCAGGCAAACCGTGGCGGCAAACAAGCGCGCTACTGCGGCTGCGGCAGAGGCGCGGCGTAAGGCGGCGGAAAACTTCCAAAGCGCGGAAGATGACGGCAATTTTCTTACCTTGGGCGAAGTCAAAGCCAGAGATCCGCTAGAAGTGCTGGAGTGGCGACAAGACGGTATCCAGTTGGCGGTGTTCAACAAACTGCGCAAGGGCGGCTATGAGATTGCCCGAGAACTGGATCTGCATCAGCGCACGGTGAAGGAGTCCAGAGCCGACCTTTACCGGCTGATAAATCAGGCCCACGCCAACAACTGGCGCTGTGTACTGATTAGCCATGGCAAGGGCCTGAACAGTGCTACTCCCGCACGGCTCAAGAGCTATGTTGCCCATTGGCTGATGCAGCACCCACTGGTGCTGGCGTTTTGTTCGGCCCAGCGTCACCGAGGTGGCGTCGGCTCGGTTTATGCGCTGATTAAAAAATCCGCCGAGAGCCGCGAAGAAAATCGCGAGCGCTTCGGACAAAAAAGTGATTTCTCTTAACGCGTGATATCAGTTGCAGCGGTAGGCCTTAAAGCTTGCTGTGCCGTTAGCGACGTCGCCTGTCTCCACCAAGTCGGTAGCCCCAAGCTCTGCCGCGCGATTGCGGGCAAGCACAATCAGCTCCTGTTTGACGTTGGCGGAATTGCGCTCGACTACCACCTTGTCCTTGGTCTGACTGGATACGTCGCCAGCCAAGGTGCAATTGGCCACCGCTGCGGCGCTGCTTTGGACAACATTGCTGCCCGCTTCGGTTAACGCCACATAGGTGCAGCCGCTCAGGCTCAGGCTGCCGAGCCACAGGGCAGTCAGCGCCACGCTTTTGTTCTTATTCATTTTGTCTTCCTTGAGTTTTTGTTGAGTGCCTTTCGCAGTGCCGCAGCGGCAAAGCAGTCTATGCCAAGCTACAGTCGACCCTTGCCAAGCTCCAAGATGCCGCGGCCGATATTCAGTCGTAACACGTCGCTGGCGCCTTCCGCCAAGCGCCAAGCGCGAACTTTTTTGTACAGCAGAGCGAGGGGGTGGTCGTCGATGAGCGCGCCGCCGCCAACCAGTTGAATGGCGGTATCTACGGCCTCGCCAATGCACTCTGTTGCGAACACCTTGCAGGCCATGCCTTCGTTAACAATGTTCTCGCCTGCATCGGCTAGTCGGGCGGTGCGGTAAAGCATGCTGCGAGCCGCAAAGGTCTTGATGCGCAGATTGGCGTAATGCCAGCGCACTACGTCTTTGTCACCCCGCGCTGCGCCGCTTTTGTCTGGGCTTTGCAGATGTGTCTGCAGTAGGTCCATGACCCAAATAAGGTAGCCGCAGGCCTGCGCGGCAAACAGCAGGCGCACATCACCAATTTGGCCTAGGGCCTTCGGCAGACCCTGACCGAGTTCACCAATGACTTGGCTGATCGGCACCCTGACCTTATCGAAGCGAAAGGCAGCGTGATGACTGCCGTCTAGCGAGTTGAAACGCTTTTCCAAAATTACTCCGTTGATGTCGGTATCGATGACCACCATGGAAGGCCCGTGATCTTCGATGCGCACCAAGGCATTAATGAAGTCAGCGTCTGCGCCACCGGTAACGTAGGATTTTTGACCATTAATAACGAGGCTGTCGCCGTCAATTACTCCGGCGGTTGGCTGCGCGTCGTCGGGTTCGGTAAAGCCAAAGCTGCCGCGTTTTTCGCCAGCCAGCAAGGGTGCCAGATGCGTTGAAGCCAGCGGTTCGCCAACGCTGCCCAATACGCCGGGACTGGGTCCGAAAACTGCGCCAAGCTCCGGCGGGTTAGCGGCGGCTAAAGTTTCTCGCGCCACACACAGAGCCAACTGGCCGCTGTCTTTGGCGACGCCGTTTGGCTGGGTCATAGAGAACAGGCCTGCTTGTTTGGCTGCGGCACGAATTTTTGCTGCCGCGGCCCCAGACGCCATATCTGCCAGCGGCAACATGTGTTCTTTGGCAAAGGCACTGCAGCGCTCGCGCAGTGCCAGCAGTTCTGGCGTCAGTTGTTCCGGCATGGGTACTCCTTAGACGTTGGGGGCAATGGTCATCACTACGATGATGAGGGTGAGAAAAACCATTGCCGCCAAGCTGTAAAACAATAGTGATTCGCGCTGGACGTTTTGCTGAACTAAAGCCTCTACCTCCTGCGCACTGCGCGCTGAGGTGCTGGAGGTAATCCGGTAGCGGGTAACGTCGCCAGCTCGGGTTGGCAGTTTGACAAAGAGTTCCGGCGTGGCCTCTAGCCTGCGCGCCACCTCAGCAAAACTGATGCCCGTATGCTTGGCAATTTGGGTCGGGTGCAGGGCCGCGCTGCCCTGCTCAATAAAGCAGTAGTAAATATCCAGCAACAAACGCGACTTACCGCGAAAGCGAAATTCCAGTGCTGGTATGCCTAACATGTTCTGTCCCTCGCCCAATGTTGTGCTGCCAAAAATCGCGCTGCCTGTGGTGGCAGTATAGACCAACCCAAACCGGCCTCGACATGGCTTTGGCCTCCTATTACGGTGCTATGCGGAGCACTTTTCAGCAACGATTATGGCCCTTAGCGGTGCCGGCCAACCTTCCATCGTGCGGCTGGGGTTAGTGGCATCCAGCGCTTTGTCTAAAGATTCAAAGCGCATCCACGGCGTGCTGCGCTGTTCTTCGGTAGTGGTCGGTGTCAGGTCAATCAACTGCGGGTTGGTATAGCCTGCCTGCACGAGCCACTGCTGTAGCTCGGCAAGGCTGGGAATAACGCTGATGTTGCGCATGCGCGCGTAGCGGCCCTCTGGGTACAAACTTGCTGGCCCGTCGACTACTAGGGTTTCCATCACGCATTTGCCGCCAGCTTCGGTGAGGGCGTACATCTGTCGGATATGTTCCTGTGGGTCTTTGCGGTGATAGAGCACGCCCATGCTCAAGACCCAGTCGAAGGCATGGGTTGAGGGTATTTCCTCAATGCCCAGCGGCAGCACCCAATGGTTTGGATGACGGAGCAAGCACTGTACTGCCCGATGCTGCATACAAAACACTAGGGTGGGGTCGATGCCCACCACCGACTCGGCCCCCGCGCCCAACATGCGCCAACCGAAATAGCCGTTGCCGCTGCCAATATCGAGGATGCGTTGATCTGCGAGCGAGCCAACGGCGTCAGCCAGTCGATTCCATTTCCAGTCTGAGCGCCACTCGGTGTCGATGAAAATTGAGCCAAACTGAAACGGGCCTTTGCGCCATGGGTGTAGGGCCTGCAGGCTGGCTTCGAGCTTGATCAACAGTTCGGCATCGGTACTGCCCGAACTATCATTCTCACTAATACCCAAGCTACAGCCCACTGCACCTGCAGCAAGCTGGGGCAAACCCACCGATAGCTGCGCCGCTGTTGGCATGGCGTCAATGGCGGCCTGCCAACGCGGGTAGTCGCCATGGTTTTCGGCGCTAAAGCGGCTTTGCGCCAACTCCATTGGCCAGTCGGTTAGCCATTCGGGCCAATCGGACAAGGCATCAGTTGGCTGCATGCAAGACCTGCGTCGGTGATGCCGCAAAGGACACCCAATTCATGCAGTGAAACCACTGCACTACATCGGCAAAGCCCGCTGCGTGCAGACGCTGCTCATGGGTCTGCGGACTGTCTACGCGCATGACGTTTTCCAGCGCCTGACGCTTTTGGCTCACCTCAAGATCGCTATAGCCATTAGCGCGCTTCCACGCCAAATGGGTCGCATCATAAAAACGCTGTTGCCGAGCATCTTCGTCCTGCACTTTCTCGGACAAAATAAGCAGCCCGCTTGGGTCCATGGCAGCAGCGATAGTGCCTAGTAGCTGGGCGCGCGCTTGGGGCGGCAAGAATTGCAGCACAAAGTTGAGCATTACTACCTTGGCACCGCTGACATCGGTGGCGAGTAAGTCCGCGCAGCGAAAAGACACCCGCGCATCGTCAATGTTGTGTCGGGCCTGTTCGATCATGGCCGCAGAATTATCCACGGCGATCAGGCGCACGCTGGGACTTTCGCACTGAGCCAGCAAGGCCAGCGAGCTGGCACCCAGTGAGCAACCCAAATCAAAGGCGGTACCTGACGTGCCCATATGCCTTGCCGCGATAAGACCGCCCATGGGTATGACCAACTCGTAGCCAGGCACCGAGCGTCGAATCATGTCAGGAAAGACGCCGACGACGTCCTCGTTAAAGGCAAAATCAACAATCTGGTCCTGAGGTTTGGCGAAGATACGATCGTCCATGGTCGGTCCTGTATTCAAGGCGCACTTTGTAACACAAAATATAGCGCCGCTAGGCGGCCATAGGGCCAAGAGGCGCGGTGGCTAGGACTCGGGTGGCGGTAGAGGACAGCCCAGGGTTGTGGCCACGCCTTTTATCAGCGCGAATTCATCGCCAGTTAGCTTGCCGTCGGCGCTGATGACTAAGGCACAGGCATCGATAAACTGCTGCTGCAGCTCGGCGCTGAGGTCGCGCATTTTATCCAGCGCCTGATTTAGTGCTTGATAGTCGAAGTATTCGAGCTGGGTCATGGGTCGATTGCCGCCCCAATGCTGCATGCCGCGTTGGTAGGCGGAGGTTTGCGCGTCTGCCTGAGTGCTGCCAACGGTTGCCAGCAATGACAGTATCAGTCCGGCTTGCTTGCCAACCTTGGTAGTGCGGGTGATGCGGCCGCTTCGGCGTATCGGCTGCACAAAGTGTGCATAAAGCTCTTGGGTAATCATGCGATGCACTACCCATTCAAATATGTCTACCGCCTGATCTGCCACGATCAGCTTGCCGGTGAGGTCGTAGAAGCGCTCATATTGGCCTTTCGACATTTCTTTTAGCGCAGGCATGGCCTGATCTAAGTGCAGTAACTTATGTTCCTGATCTTGGCGGTCAATGCGCTGCAGTATGCCCGGCACCAGTGCGGGCACCCCTGCCTCGGCGAACTCGGCTATAAGCTGCAGCTGGGCATCGCGCACCTGTGCATTGCCAGACAACAGCATGGCGTAAACCAAGGCACGCGCTTCGAAGGTGTCATGGCTAGCCCGATTGAGTTGGCCGTCAGCGCTTTCGATCATGCGCTGGGCGGCAGGTAAGTTGGCGCTGCCGCTGAACTGGCTGACTGCGGACGCTGCCGCCGCTTGAGCAAAACCCGCATGACCTGCATTCGCGCGCCCGCTGCCTTGGTTTACCGCAGCTGCGGGCTGGTTGCTGGGCTGCCAGCTTGGGTCCAAGGCCTTGATGCGGGCATCCAAGGGCGGGTGGGTGGCCATCATGCTGCCGAAAGATTTAATCGCGCCGAAAAATAAATGACTGTTCTCATCTGCACTTGGGGATTCGATACGCGAGCCACTGCTGTGGGCGCCGATTTTTTTCAGGGCATTGGCAATACCCGTGGCAGAGCGGGTGAACTGTACCGCGCTGGCGTCGGCCAGATATTCGCGTTGGCGGCTCACGGCGGCTTTGATGAGCTGCCCAAAGAACATACCGCCATAGCCTACAACCAGCAGACCAACCCCGAGAGCGATAAGCGCACCACGCTCGCGGGAACGGCTGAACATCGAACCGCGCATTAGGCCGCCACCGATTATGCCTAGGATCAAAATGCCGTTAAGCAGCGCGATGATGCGCAGATTGATGCGCATGTCGCCGTTGAGGATATGACTGAATTCGTGGGCTACCACACCCTGTAGCTCTTGCCGGTTCAGCAGGTCGATGGTGCCCTGATTGATGCCGATTACTGCATCGTGAATACCAAAGCCCGCAGCAAAGGCGTTGATGCTGTTTTCGCGGATGAGATAAACCGGGGGTACCGGCATGCCCGCAGCAATGGCCATTTCCTCGACCACGTTGAGCAGTTGGCGTTGCTGTGGATCGCGAGTGTTCTGGTGGATTAAGACACCGCCGAGGGACTCGGCTACGGCCTTGCCGCCACCGCGTAGAGCGAGAAACTTAAAGCCGCTGGCAACCGCGATAAGGCTGATAACGCCGAGGCTGGTATACAGCCACAGTTCCGTAGGCGCATGGGTTATGCGCTGGCCAAGACTTAGCCCCGGGGTGTTGCC
The DNA here is from genome assembly GCA_002731575.1 of Gammaproteobacteria bacterium. Lineage (GTDB taxonomy): Bacteria > Pseudomonadota > Gammaproteobacteria > Pseudomonadales > Azotimanducaceae > UBA4421. The sequence goes on from PCCE01000050.1 coordinate 6,398, forward strand.
AGCAAAAAATACCAGTACCAGCAAGTTGGTGAGTACCACGAGAGAGAGCACCGCGCCAATAAACAGGACAGTGAGCAGGCGCGTGTTGTGTCGCGCCTTGGCTTGGGCCTGAAAGAAATTCATGGCTTATATCGCTATGGGTCGGTGGACTGGCCTACCAAGCCTAAAATGACACTTTTGGTGCAGCCTGAATTTCCTCGGAGTCTGCAAACTCGAGCAGTGTGGCGTCGCTGTTAAAGCCAAAGGTGGCGGCAAACAGCACCGGTGGGAATGAGCTGCGGTAGGTATTGAACTGGGTCACTTGATCGTTGAAGGCCTGCCGTGCGAAGGCTACTTTGTTTTCTGTAGTGGTCAGCTCTTCCGACAGCTGGGTCATGTTGGCGCTGGCTTTCAGGTCAGGATACGCTTCCATCGTGACGTTGAAGCGGCTCATGGCGCCGCTCAATACGCCCTCTGCACCGGCTAGCTCTTTAATGGCGTCACCGTTGCTGGGATTGCCCGCTGCGGCAGCAAGGCCGGCGGCAGCGTCGTTGCGAGCACTGATCACCGCCTCCAGTGTTTCCCGCTCGTGGCTCATATAGGCCTTGGCGGTTTCCACCAGATTGGGAATCAGGTCATAGCGTCGCTTAAGCTGAATCTCAATTTGTGAAAAACCGTTTTCATGCCGGTTTTGCAGCTCGACGAGTTGGTTGTAGATGCGCGCTACCCAAAACGCCAGCAGCGCCAGCACAACCAAAATAATAATGAATTCCATGTCTCTACCTTGAGCCTGTGCCCGATTGTTCTGCCAGACCGATCATGCGGTGTTCGCGCAAAAAAGTAAAAAATCTGCGCATCGATTGCGTAATTTCACGGCATATCGAAACCCTTAATGGTTCGATATAGTCAAACCATTGGCGTTTGAGGAAACAACATGACTGAGCAGGCGGCTGAGTTCGACGCAACGGCTTTTCGGCAGACCATGGGCAATTTCGCCACCGGTGTTGTTGTGGTTACAGGTCTACATGACGACGTGCCCGTTGGTTTTGCTGCCCAGTCGTTTGTGTCGCTGTCGCTGGAGCCACCGCTAGTCGCTTTTAGTCCGGGCAAGATGTCCTCAAGCTGGCCAAAGATTCGCGCCAGCGGCGGATTTGGTATCAACATTTTGAGTCACGATCAGCAGTCTGTTTGTGATGATATGGCGCGTTCTGGGGCAGATAAGTTCGCTAACGTAGATTGGCAGAGCGGCGCAACGGGCATGCCCATGCTCAGCAATGTGCTAGCCTTTATCGAATGTTCCTTAGAGACAGAACACGACGCTGGAGACCACACCATTGTGGTTGGACGAGTACAGGACTATCAACGTATTCGAGGCGAAGCGGCACCCTTGCTGTATTTTCGCAGCGCGTACGGATCATTTGCGCAGTAGCAGCGCACAAAAAGCTTACGCATAAACGCGTGAGAAGACTGGGAGGGAAACCATGAAGTTACAAAGCCGCGTTTGCGAAATTTTAGAAATTGATCATCCCATCGTGCTTGCAGGCATGGGTGGTGCCAGCAGCCCGGCGTTGGCAGCAGCAGTATCCAATGCCGGTGGTCTTGGTGTGCTTGGGGCAGCTGCCTGCGGCCCGCGACAGCTGCGCGAGTGGATTCGTCAGACTCGCGAGATGACGGACAAACCATTTGGTGTCGACACCCTGCTGCCAGCTTCGGTGCGCCGCGCCAATTATGACGACCTTGAAGGACCAACACCCTTGGATCTGTTGCCAGAGCGGCAGGCCTTCGCTGAGGAATTTATGCGTCAAGAAGGCCTCGAGCCTCCTGCGCCCGGTAGCCGAGAACGCGGCCCGGACGATGACGAACCAGCTCTGTTCACCAAGGAATTTTTTGAAGCCCAGATGGCGGTGATTATTCAGGAACGGGTGCCTGTATATGCCTCAGGGCTGGGCAATCCCGGACCGTGGATGAGCGAGCTGCGCGCCAACGGCACCAAGGTAATGGCGGTTATAGGTGCGGTTAGACATGCCATACAGGTCAAGTCTTCGGGGCTGGACATTATCGTTGCCCAAGGTCACGACGGCGGCGGCCACAATTCCCCTGTGGGCACCATGGCTCTGATTC
>PCCE01000051.1 GCA_002731575.1 Gammaproteobacteria bacterium
AGCGATTGTTTTACGAGAGTCACTACCCTCTCGGCATGCACCGCAAACTTTGATACCCGCGTCGAAACCAAGTCGCCCCCAGTGTTCTCTGGGTGTTAACGAAGCTCCAGTCTGCGATAGCATAGAAAGATAACCTTTCGACGCGGACGCGTCTTGAAACCAAGTCGCCCCCAGTGTTGTCAAAGTGTTGCCCACGGCCTCACCTGACTCTCAAAACACGGGTGATGGTTCAATCGGGATGTTCGCTGTTGTTCAGCTCCCTGTCTTTATGTTGTTCGATTGCGCTCAAGCATAACATGTTCCCAACCGAAGGCTTGAGTTTCGCAGCTGACTATCACTCACTATCTATCGCCGTTATGGCATACGCACTGTGGCGGCCTTCGGAGCTTTCTGGTACAAAATCGTGTCGTTATTGAGGGTAGTGAAGCGCATGAGTGTAGATTCCAGACGCATCGAAAACGTGTTTGCGGTAATGGAAGGCCTTGCGTCATCAGGCGACGGCCTGGTGCGTGTTGGCGAAGTTGCCGACGCTTTGCGTGAGGGCAATGCACCAATTCCTGTTTGGCAACTGCGCGCCGACTGCGCTGCGCTTGCTCAGGCTGGGCGTTTACAGTTGCACGCGCAATCTGGCGCTTGGGTGGTTGTGGCTGAGCAATCTGCTAAAGGCGTCGCCTGAATGAAGACTGTTGTCGATATCTCTGCGCTTCCGGCAATAGAGAATCCTGGCCGCATTTGTATCCTGCAGTCCAAGTGGTACCCAGACCTTGTGGGCAGTATGAGCGAGGCCTGCCAAAATGTGCTTGGTAGCGCGGGTTATACCGATATCGAAGTACATACCTTGCCCGGCGCTCTGGAAATTCCTCTCGCAGCCAGGGACTTGTTGGCCGAAGACACCGCTCTTGGCATAGACGCGGTGATTTGTTTTGGCGTCATCATCAAGGGCGACACCTTGCACTTTGAGATGATCAGCACTGAGTCCATGCGTGGGCTGGGGTCGGTTATGCACGACTTTCGTCGGCCAGTGGTGGTGGAGATTTTGCCGGTGTTCGACATGCAGCAGGCTATCGACCGCACCTCAGATGATGAGTTTAATAAAGGCATAGAAGCCGCAGTCGCCGCCATTGAAATGGTGGCTTGGCGTAGGGCGAGTACGGGTTAACTGAATGCTATGACCGCTACTGGCGGCTTACCTTGAACAAACGCTGTTTGTCCCGAGCCCAATCTTTATCGCGGCTGGCGTCGCGCTTGTCATGCTGCTTCTTACCCTTGCCCATGGCGACTTCACACTTCACCTTGTTGCCCTTCCAATACAGCGCCAACGGCACAATAGTGTAGCCTTTTTGCTGACTGGCAATGAACAAACGCGACAGCTCTTTGGCGTGCAGCAAGAGTTTGCGCATGCGCTGGGGTTCTGCTATCACATGAGTGGATGCGCTCAGCAATGGGGTAATAGTGCAGCCAGCTAAATAGGCTTCGCCCTTGTGAATCTGCACGAAGGCCTCTGCCAACTGTACTTTGCCGTCGCGGATGCTCTTGACCTCCCAGCCCATCAGCATCACGCCAGCTTCAAACTTATCTTCAATAAAGTAGTCGTGTCGCGCACGGCGATTTTGCGCAATGCTGCTAGGGCTGGTTTTCTTTGCTGACTTGGCCATTGGCGTGTCCGAGTGTGGGGGGCGTGCAAGTCTGGCGCAGTATATCTCAGTCCTGCGAGGTGCTGTACGAATACCGTACACTTCGCATTGCGCCCCATTGTCGCCATGGTGGGCGAATTCAGTAGTACAATTTTGTCAGTCTCATGGAAGGGGTTCGCATGGCCACATCATCTTCGTCCACCGCGCCGCAACGGTGGTCTAGCCGCTGGCTCTTTGTTTTGGCTGCCGCCGGCTCTGCCGTGGGCCTTGGCAACATCTGGAAATTCCCCTACATCGCTGGCGAAAATGGCGGTGGTGCCTTTGTGCTCATTTACTTGGTCTGCATCGCTGCCGTGGGTATTCCAATTATGGTCAGCGAAGTGCTCATGGGAAGGCAGGGTCGCTCCAGTCCCATTCACACCATGCGCAAACTCGCCAAGCAGGCAGGCCGCAGCCAGCGCTGGTCTATTCTGGGCTGGATGGGCGTGCTAGCCGGATTTTTGATTCTTTCCTATTACGCGGTTATTGCTGGCTGGGCGGTCAGCTACATATGGGCCAGCGGCAGCGGCACCTTTGATGGTGCTTCGGCGCAAATGGTTGGTGCAACCTTCGATGAGTTTCTTGCCAGTCCCATGGAGCTTATAGCCTACCAAACTGGTTTTATGATTCTCACCATTTGGATTGTCGGTCGCGGGGTAACCAAGGGGTTGGAGGCCGCCATTCGCTGGTTTATGCCATTGCTGTTTTTGCTACTTATCGCCCTGCTGGTCTACAGCTTTAACTCCGGCGGTTTCGATCAGGGCTTTGCCTTTATGTTCGATATGAAATGGCAGGCGGTGACCGCCGACTCTTGGCTCATCGCCATGGGACAGGCTTTTTTCACTCTCAGTTTAGGCATGGGCACCATGATGGCCTATGGCTCCTATGTGCCTGACGATGCCAATCTGGGGTCTACAGTGTTTACCATTGCGGCGCTGGATACTGTAATTGCCATCGCTGCGGGTCTGGCCATTTTCCCCATAGTCTTTGCGAACGGTTTAGAGGTGGCACAAGGCCCGGGTTTGACCTTTGTAACCCTGCCGCTGGCCTTTGGCCAAATGCCCTTGGGCAACGTGTTTGGCGCGCTGTTTTTCTCGCTGTTGAGTTTTGCCGCCATAACCTCGGCTATTTCACTCACCGAGCCGGCGCTGGCTTTCTTGGTTGAGGAATACAACGCCAAGCGTCAGCGGGTAGCCATTAGCTTGGGCGTCATCTGCTGGGCGCTGGGTCTCGGTACGGTGTTCTCGTTCAACATCTGGAGTGATGTCACCTTTATTGGCGGCCTGACTTTTTTCGATACCGTGGATTATTTCTCGCAAAATATTCTGCTGCCCCTTGGCGGCATGTTAATCACCTTCTTTGCGGTTTGGCTGTTGCCCAAGGGTATGCTCGATAGTCAGTTGGGTATTCAGAGCACGGGTATCAGCTGGGCTTGGCGTGTGGTCGCCGGCATTATCGCGCCGCTGGGTGTGCTAGCGGTGTTTACCAGCACCATTTGGCCGCTGTTGTCGGGTCTGTGGTAGTGACCGAAATTGCCCGTTCCTGTTTGCTGTTGGTCCCCGTATCCCGTGCTTACGAGGTGGTCGCCAATATACAGCGCTATCCTGAATTTTTGCCGAGCTGCGAAGCAGTAAGTGTGTTGCAGCGTCGGCAAATTTCGGCAACCGTCGAGGAGGTAGCAGCTCAAGTCACGGTTAGCAAAGCAGGTGTCACCTATCAGTTCGAGACGCTCAATACAGGGACGGCAGACCAAACCATTGAGGTGGCGCTGCAAAGCGGGCCATTTGAACGGCTGCAGGGTGAATGGCGGTTTAAAGCCTTGGGCGAGGAGGGCTGCCGGGTCGAACTGCAGCTCGACTTTGTGGCCAGCGGTTTACTCGCGCGCCTTATTGAACCCATCGCCCAGCGTGCAGCCGATCGCATGGTCGACGCCTTCGCTCAGCGCATTGGCACGCAGGCAGTATCCTGCGATGCCTGATACGCCCGGCAGATAGTAAGCCGAACCGGCAGGAGCAAGAGCAATAGTCAAACCAACAGACAAGCCGACAGAAAAACCGGCAACCATGCAAATTGAGGCAGTCTATGCCCTGCCTGACGCCCAGCAGCAGGTGACGCTTGAACTGGTTGAAGGCGCCACCATTGCCGATGCGCTGACTCTGCTGGGCAATACGCCAATAAGTGCTGAATGGCAGATTGGTACCAACGCGGTAGGCGTATTTGGACGGCTTAAGAGTGCCGACTTTGTGCTTACTGGTGGCGACCGGCTCGAATGCTATCGGCCGTTGACGGTAGACCCCAAAACCGCGCGACGTCTGCGGGCGCAAAGTCAGCAGGCAGGCACAAAGAAAAATTAGCGAATGGTTGCTGGCTGGCAGCTAGCGCTGCCGGGAAAGTTCAGCCGTAGCACTAGTAAGGCCGGTACGACCGATACGATCAATAGGGCGGGCAGAGTATGCTAGGTACCCTCTGCTTCTGCGGTCTGGCCTTTATCTGCCGCGTCGGAGCTACCTTCTCCCGATGCGCCCTCTCCTTGCGAATCCTCTGCCGGTGCGGCCTGCGCAGCACCCGGTACATAGTCGCCGGCAATGGTCGCCAGCGTGTCACCCTCAAAGGTTAATACCATCTTAAAGGCTTGGGTAAAAAGGTCCGGCACTTCGAGGTTGTAGAGATATACCCATTCATCTTGGTTGAAGGGATCTTGCAGTACGGGCCGCCCCATAACGTATTCAACTTGATTGCGCGACATGCCCGGCTCTAGGCGGTCGACCATTTCTTGGGTAATAACATTGCCCTGCTGTACCGACAGTTTGTATACCCGTGGCATTTTCAGGTCTGGGAGTTTCAGCTGCGGCATGCTGCAGCCGGTGATGCTAATGGCCAATATCGCCAGAAAGATATGTTTCATGCACACGATGTTAAAGGCTCGTTGGGTTTAGCACCATCAGTTATCGTGCGGATATGACTGTCGGAGGAGTTCGCGGCGTTCGCGCCAATGGCGCTTACTTGGCTCGGGATGCTTCGCTGAGCAGTGTTTTTGCGTAGTCACGAGTCTTGCTGGTGACATCGGCCCCGGCCAGCATGCGCGCCAGTTCTTCTACTCTTTGTTCATCGCCCAGCGCCTGAATATCGGTTTGAGCACCATTTTTCACCACGCACATATGGTTGTGCGAGCGGGCTGCAACTTGGGGTGCATGGGTTACGCAAATGACCTGAGTGCGCTGGGCCAACTCACGCAAAATGCGTCCGACGGTATCAGCGGTAGTACCACCAACCCCCACATCGGCCTCGTCCAGAATTAGGCAGGGTAGCTCACTGCGCTCAGCGGCGACGATCTGAATGGCGAGATTGATGCGGGTTTGCTCGCCACCCGAGGCGATTCGGCTCAACGGCCCTGGCTCGAAACGCTGGTTGGTGCGGACATGAAATTCCACTTGTTCCAACCCGAACTCGCCTTGCTGCTCATGGAATACAACGCTGAGCGCTCCTTCTTTTATGCCTAGGGCATGAATGTTCTGATCAATGGCCTGACTAAACGCCTTGGCCTTTTTCTGCCGCAGCGCTGACAGCTTTTGTGCGTGCCCGAGGTAAGCTGCGCGCTGGCCATCTTCGTCTGCCTCTAGTTGTTGGAGTGCGGTGCGATCCGAATTAATGGCGTTGAATTCCTCTTGCAGCATCAGCGCGTGCTCGCTGAGGCGCTCGGGCTGCACCTTGTGTTTACGCGCCAACTCGTAAATTTGCTCCAGCCGGGCTTCTGTGTCCGCCAAAGTTTGTGGGTCGACGACTACCTGATCTTCATAGTGCCGTAGGTCTCTGGCCGCATCGTCGATCAAGGATAGAGCGGAATTGAGGGTCTCTACGCCGGCCTGCAGAGCGCTATGGGAATCGTCAATGGTTTCAATCAGCTTGGCCGTATGGCGCAGACTGTCCAGCTGCTCTAAATTGGTCTGCACTTGGGACAGCTGGCCGAGAATGCTCTGAGCCTGTGCTAAGCGTTTATGCTCTGCCTCCAAAGTGCCCAGCTCTCTCTGTGCGACGTTCAACGCGGCAAACTCCTCAAGCTGATAGCTCAGCAGGTTCTTACGGTCTTCTTGGGATGTGGCAAGCTGCCGTAAACGCTCAATTTTTTGCACGCTGGTTTGCCAGACGCTCCAGTGCCGCGCAACTTCGGCAGCTAAGGCCTTGGCTTCGGCGAATTCGTCGAGCATGTCGCGCTGCACGACTCGGTCCGTTAGGCGCTGATGCTGGTTTTGGTCCTGAATATCCACAAGGTGCTCGGTGGCTTCCTTTAGGTAGCCAAGGGTGACCGGCACGTTGTTAATAAAGGCGCGGGAACGGCCCTCGGAACTGATGACTCGGCGGACCAAACACAGATCATCATCAGACTCGATCAACTCGTCCGCACAGAGTTGAGTATGCAGGGCTGATCCGGGCCGCAGGGCGAACTCTGCACAGATGTCTGCTTTTTCTGCGCCGGGGCCGACGCTATCGGCGCGCGCTCGGTCACCGAGCAAAAGCCCCAAGGCCCCCAGCAGGATTGACTTACCAGCACCTGATTCGCCAGTGATGCCGGTCAACCCAGGCGCAAAGCAGATGTCGAGATGGTCGACCAGCACATAGTTGCGAATGGTAAGTTGATTGAGCATGAGACTTAATGGGTTGGCTGGGTAGTGATAGCGAAGGGTAGCATTGAATGTCTCAGAGCATGCCTCCTGGCCGCCTAAGAGCGCAATACCGAGAGTCTAATATTCTGCCCTTGATGCGCCAGCGCCCTAGTATAAGATTCCCGAAGACGTTGCGTGAATGAAACTCAAAAACGCGACACCCTTGCTCAAGAGTTGATAGCAGATGGCAGGAACAAAACCCGGAACAACCGTTGGTGGGGACGTTGATCCAAGGGCTCAGCAGTTGCTTAAGTTACTGGTCGAACACTACATTTCCGACGGTACTCCTGTGGCATCCAAGGCACTGGCCATGTTGCCCCAAGTGCAGGTCTCATCCGCCACCGTGCGTAATGTCATGGGTGATCTTGAGTCCTTGGGCTTGGTCAGTTCGCCGCATACCTCGGCTGGCAAGGTGCCAACCCAACTAGGACTACGCTTCTTCGTTGATACGCTGCTCAGCGTCGACCCTTGGCAGGAGGAGCACGTTGAGCAGCTGCAAAACGAGCTGAATCCCAACATGACGCCAAGCGAACTGCTGGCCACGGCATCGGAGATGCTGTCTCAGTTCACCCAGATGACCTGTTTGATTACCACGCCGCGCAAGAACCAAGTAAATCTGCGTCAGCTGGAATTTTTGCGTTTAGACGAACATCGAATTCTTGTGATCTTGGTACTGGACGATCGCGAAGTGCAAAATCGGGTGATTCATGTGGAAGAACCCTTTTCCGACAACGAGCTGTCCCAAGCTGCGGCACTAATCAACCGTGAATTTGGCGGCAGACCGCTGATGGAAGTACGGCACTCGGTAATCGGCAGCATGCGCGAGGACAAAGAGCAGATGGATGCGCTCATGCAGCGGGCGCTGGATGTTGCTGCACAGGCCATGCCGGGAACTGATGGCGACGGTCAAGAGCTCTTGGTCAGCGGCGAACGGCGTTTGCTCGACTTCACGGCTGATACGTCCGTGGTCAAAAGCCTCTTCGAAGCTATATCGAAAAAGGGCCGGGTGCTGACCCTGCTCGACCAATGTCTGCAAAGCACCGGTGTGCAGCTCTTTATTGGCAAAGAATCAGGCTATCGACCCTTAGGGGACATGTCCTTGGTAACCTCCTCCTACGAGGTCAATGGCGAGCTGGCCGGGGTGTTGGGGGTTATCGGTCCCACACGTATGGACTACAAAGATGTTATTCCAGTCGTCGATGTTACCGCCAAGGTGCTCAGCGCCGCGATGCGTAACGGGCCCTAGTCTGCAAAACGCCCAAATTATCCCCGCAGCCCTTGTTTTCTATGGTCTAAACCCTATATAGCGCCAGCAAGGGCGAACGAGGAGCGGACCCATTGAACAATTCCGAATCAGAAAACACAGGGCCAGGGCAGGATGCTGCGGACGAGGTTGCGGCCACATCGACAGCAGGCGAAGAGCAGGCGCCAGAACCCGAGGAAACCGTAGCCGACGCTGACTCTGATCTACCCCCAGAGCCAGCACCAGAGCCAATGGCAGAGCAAGTGGACGAGGGCGCCGAGTTAGCCAAGGCGAAAGACCAGCTACTGCGCACTGTGGCAGAAATGGAAAACGTCCGTCGCCGCGCCCAGCGCGACGTAGAAAACGCGCACAAATTTGCTGTAGAGAAGCTGCTTAGCGACCTGCTGCCGGTAGTGGACAGTTTGGAAAAGGCGGAAGAAGCCGCCAAATCAATGGACAACGCGGCCAGCATGGCCGAGGGCATCGGTCTTTCCCTTAAGCTTTTTGTTAGCATTTTAGAAAAGGCCGGGGTTGTCATGATTGACCCCTTTGGCGAACCCTTTGACCCGCAATTGCACGAGGCCATGGCCATGGTGCCCAACCCAGACACGGAGCCGAATACCGTGATGGATGTCATGCAGCGGGGCTACACGCTTAATGGCCGGTTGGTAAGAGCAGCGAAAGTCATCGTGGTAAAGGGCGAATAGGCGGGTTCTAAATGCAATTTTTGCCCATAACTGACTGGGTGGGACTTGAAGAAACGGCGTTAGACCAAACAGTGCAGTGTAGAAAGCAACACGCATTGATACCGAAACAACTGAGGCGCGCTCAAGGCGTTGCCCCAATGCGCATAAGGCGTACAAGCGGAGAAGAAAATGGGAAAGATCATCGGCATCGACTTGGGTACAACCAATTCGTGTGTATCGGTTTTAGATGGCGGAGACACTCGGGTTATCGAGAACTCCGAAGGCGACCGCACGACACCTTCTATCATTGCCTACACCGACAATGGCGAAATTCTGGTTGGTCAGAACGCCAAGCGTCAGGCAGTTACTAACCCGAACAATACTGTGTTTGCGGTAAAGCGTCTGATCGGGCGTAAGTTCAAAGACGACGTAGTGCAACAAGACATCAAGATGGTGCCCTATAAAATCGCCGCCGCAGGCAACGGTGACGCTTGGATCGACGTCAACGATGAGCAACTTGCGCCACCGCAAATTTCCGCCGAAATTCTGAAAAAGATGAAAAAAACGGCAGAAGAGTATCTTGGCGAAGAGGTCAGCGAAGCGGTAATTACGGTGCCCGCCTACTTTAACGACTCCCAGCGCCAAGCTACTAAGGACGCAGGCAAAATCGCCGGTTTGGACGTTAAGCGCATAATCAACGAGCCAACGGCTGCGGCCCTAGCCTATGGGCTGGATAAGAACCGTGGCGACGCCAAAATTGCGGTTTACGACCTCGGCGGCGGTACCTTTGACGTTTCTATCATCGAGATTGCCGAAGTGGATGGTGAACACCAGTTTGAGGTGCTTTCGACTAATGGTGACACTTTCCTAGGCGGCGAAGACTTTGACCTAAAAATCATCGACTTTTTAGCGGACGAATTCAAAAAGGACAATGGCGTTGATTTGCACAACGACCCGCTGGCGCTTCAGCGGCTCAAGGAAGCGGCTGAAAAAGCTAAAATCGAGCTGTCGAACAGTCAGCAGACCGAAGTGAATTTGCCCTACATTACTGCCGATCAATCAGGCCCCAAGCACTTGGTAACCAAGCTCACTCGATCCAAGCTGGAATCCTTGGTTGGCGATCTCGTCAGCCGCACCATCGATCCTTGCCGGACGGCGCTGCAAGACGCCGACCTCAGCGTTGACGATATAGACGACGTGATCTTGGTGGGCGGTCAAACCCGCATGCCAATGGTGGCAGAGCAGGTAAAGGGCTTCTTTAAACAAGAAGCGCGCCGCGATGTGAATCCGGACGAGGCAGTTGCCATGGGTGCGGCCATTCAAGCTGCTGTGTTGGCTGGCGACGTCAAGGATGTGCTGTTGCTCGACGTCAGCCCGCTATCGCTGGGTATTGAGACCATGGGCCAGGTGATGAGCGTGCTCATTGAGAAAAACACGACTATTCCCACGAAGAAAACTCAAGTGTTTTCTACCGCAGACGACAATCAAACAGCGGTGACAATTCATGTGCTGCAAGGTGAGCGTAAGCAGGCTGGCCAGAACAAATCCTTGGGTCGTTTTGACCTTTCGGATATTCCGCCAGCGCCTAGAGGCATGCCGCAGATTGAAGTGGCGTTCGATATCGATGCGAACGGCATTTTGAACGTGTCGGCGAAAGATAAGGCGACCGGTAAGGAGCAGTCTATTGTCATCAAGGCCTCAAGTGGGTTGTCCGACGAAGAAATCGAACAGATGATTCGTGATGCAGAAGCGCACTTAGAAGAGGATAAGAAGTTTGAGGAAATGGTCACCCTGCGCAATCAGGCCGACGGCCTCATTCATGGTGCACGTAAGGCAGTAGAAGACGCAGGCGATAAGGCAACTGACGAAGAAAAGACTGCAATCGAAGCGGCAGCTGCAGATTTAGAAGAAGCACTAAAAGGCGACGACAAGGACGCCATTGAAGAGAAAACCAAGGTGCTTTCGGAAGCGTCAGCAGAGCTGGCCCAGAAGATGTACGCCGAGCAAGCTCAGGCTGCAGGTGATGGGGCTGAAAACGCACCGGACGGCGATGCCGTTGACGCGGAATTTGAAGAAGTCAAAGACGACAAAGAGCAGAAGCAGTAACGTACTGCCACATTAAGCTCCGCACAAAAGCCACCCTTCGGTGGCTTTTGTCGTTACAAGAGCGCGACCGCGGCTGGACGGTTGCGTCGCAACTTGTGTAAAGGAAAGGCATGGCAAAGAAAGATTATTACGAAGTCTTGGGCGTTGACCGAGGCGTTTCCGATGGCGACCTGAAAAAGGCCTATCGGCGTATTGCCATGAAGCTGCACCCGGACCGCAATCCCGGTGATGCCGCCGCCGAGGAGCAATTTAAGGAGGCTAACGAAGCCTATGAAGTGCTTAGCGACCCAGAAAAACGCCAAGTCTACGATCAGTTCGGCCATGAGGGATTAGATCCCAACAGCGGTGCCGGCCGAGGCGCTGGTGGCTTTGGCGATATTTTCGGTGACGTATTTGGCGACATTTTTGGTGGTGGTCGCGGCGGCGGTCGAGGCGGCCCTGCCCGAGGGTCTGATCTGCGCTACAACATGTCGTTGAGCCTAGAACAGGCGGTTAACGGCGATACGGTAGAAATTCGAATTCCAGTGTTGGCCGGTTGTGGAGATTGTGACGGCTCGGGCGCGAAGCCCGGAACGTCGGCAACTACCTGCCCAGACTGTAATGGTGCGGGCCAGATACGAGTGTCCCAAGGATTCTTCTCGCTGCAGCAAACTTGTCCTCGCTGTCGTGGCCGTGGCGAGATAATTGCCGATCCTTGCGGAACCTGTGGCGGTGCAGGCCGAACCGAGAAGCGTAAAACCCTGTCGGTGAAAGTGCCGGCTGGTGTCGATGTGGGCGACCGTATCCGCCTATCCGGTGAAGGTGAAGCCGGTCCGAATGGCGGTCTGGCTGGGGACCTGTATGTGCAAATGGACGTACAGCCCCACCCAATTTTCCAGCGCGATGGCCGGCACCTGCACTGTGAGGTGCCTATTTCATTCGCCGACGCCGCGCTTGGCGGCGAGTTAGATGTGCCAACGCTAGATGGCCGAGTGAAACTAAAGGTGCCGTCAGAAACCCAAACTGGCAAAGTCTTCCGCTTGCGCAGTAAGGGTGTCACCCAGGTCCGCGGCAGCGGCGTGGGCGATCTGCTGTGCAAGGTGACGGTGGAGACACCGGTGAAACTCACCGAGGAGCAGCGCGAGCTACTGCAGCAGCTAAAAACATCGCTGGACTCCAATAGCAAACACTCGCCAAGAGGCAAAAGCTGGTTCGATGGTGTAAAAAGCTTTTTTGACGAGCTTAAGCCCTAAGGCGCAAGCCATCACCAGAAAAGCAGGTAAGCAGATGATTCGAGTGGCAGTAGCTGGGGTAGCAGGTCGCATGGGTAAGACCCTAGTGCAGGCTATAAACGACAGCGCGACTCTCACCTTTAGCGCGGGCTTTGAACACGCTGGGCACCCCCAGATCGGCGACGATGTGGGTGTGGTTTGCGGCATGGGCGAACTGGGTCTGGAGGTGAGCGCAGATGTCCAGCAGCAGATAAACGACTTCGATGTCGTAATCGACTTCACCGTTCCTACTGCAACCCTTGGGTTGGCCCAAATTTGCGCGGCTCAAGGCAAAGGCATGGTCGTTGGCACTACCGGCTTTGACGACGCGCAACTTCAGGCGCTGCGTGACTGCGCGCAGCAAACGGCAATTTTTGTATCACCAAACATGAGCGTTGGCGTGAACTTAGCCATGCACCTTATCGAGCTTGCGGCTAAGGCCCTCGGTGATGAGGTCGATATTGAGGTTATAGAGGCGCACCACAAGCATAAAATAGACGCGCCATCTGGTACCGCAGTGCGCATTGGTGAAGTGCTAGCCAGCGCCCTCGGGCGTGACCTAAGCACTGATGCCGTCTACGCTCGCCAAGGCATCACTGGCGCTCGGGATGCAAAAACTATTGGCTTTTCGACCATTCGCGGCGGCGATATTGTCGGCGAGCATACGGTGTTGTTTGCTGGCGACGGCGAGCGTCTAGAAATCACCCACAGGGCGCATAGCCGCAACAACTTCGCCCAAGGTGCCCTGCGTGCAGTTACGCTAGTGTCTGCTGCATCCCCGGGCTGGTACGACATGCAAGACTTGCTGGGAATTTGAACGGCAGGTTGCTGCTGGCAGGCGTTTTAAATGGGTTAGACCCGCGCAATTGGCGCAGATTTTTACTGCTTTTTAAGTCCGCTCACCGTACACTTTCCGCCTAACCCGCTGACCTGTTTTCAGCACCTTTGTCACCTAGCCTTCGCATTGCAGCGTTAGGCGGGCATCCCTTGGCCTGCGCATCCTTGAGGCAGAGAAAAGGCGACGAAAGTCATGGGTTAGGTGTGATAACGCGGAGCCATGCTCCCATTGTCACTGGTTGCAGACCATTAAAAGGCAAGCTTTTGACACCCGCCCTACTAGTACTCGAAGACGGCAGCGTATTTCGTGGCCAAGCCATCGGTGCAGCCGGCCAATCCACCGGCGAGGTGGTATTTAATACCGCGATGACTGGTTACCAAGAAATTCTTACAGACCCCTCCTATTGTCGGCAGATTGTCACGCTGACCTATCCACAAATTGGTAACACTGGCGTAAACCCTGAGGACGAGGAGTCCGACCAAGTATGGGTTGCTGGTCTGATTATCCGGCAGGTCCCTAAGCGGGTGAGCAGCTGGCGTGAGCGCGGTACCCTGCAAGATTATTTGCAGGCCCAAAATACGGTAGCCATTGCTGACGTTGATACGCGTCGATTGACCCGCTTGCTGCGTGAGAAAGGCGCTCTTGCTGGCTGTATTCTGGCCGACGAATCTGCGGCAACTGCCGAGGGCGAAGCCCGCGCACTGCAGGCGGCCCGAGAGTTCGCAGGGCTGGCTGGCATGGACTTGGCGAAGGAAGTGACCGGCGTACAACGCAGTTGGACCCAAACCGCATGGTCTTGGCAAACAGGTTACGGCGAGCTTGGCGAGGCAAAATTTAAAGTCGTAGCCTACGACTTTGGCGTGAAGCGCAATATTTTGCGGTTGCTGGCGAGTAAGGGCTGCGAGCTGACACTGGTGTCAGCGCAAACCCCCGCAGAGGAAGTGTTGGCCATGAACCCTGACGGCATTTTCTTGTCCAATGGCCCCGGCGATCCGGAGCCGTGCGACTACGCGATTGCCGCCATTCGGCGCTTCCTTGATGAGAACATCCCTCTGTTCGGTATCTGCTTAGGGCACCAGCTGATGGCGCTGGCCAGCGGTGCGCAAACCGAAAAAATGACCCACGGTCACCATGGTGCGAATCATCCGGTACAGGATTTAGAGACCGGAGAGGTAGTGATCACCAGTCAAAATCACGGTTTTGCGGTGGCGGAGGCGAGCCTGCCAGAGCACCTCAAGTGCACGCATAAGTCGCTGTTTGACGGCACCGTGCAGGGTATTCGGCACCTGCAACATCCTGCCTTTGGATTTCAAGGCCACCCGGAAGCTAGCCCCGGACCACAAGACTGCGCATATTTGTTCGATCAGTTTGTCGATCTAATGCTTGAGCAAAGAGGTAAAGAGTAGATGCCTAAGCGTACTGATATTGAATCGATACTTATCCTCGGTGCAGGACCCATTGTTATTGGTCAGGCCTGCGAATTCGATTACTCGGGAGCTCAAGCCTGCAAGGCATTGAAAGACGAAGGTTACCGAGTAGTGTTGGTGAACTCGAACCCAGCAACCATTATGACCGACCCAACCATGGCGGATGCCACCTATGTCGAGCCGGTGGAATGGCAAACCGTCAGCAAAATTATTGAGCGCGAACGCCCTGATGCTCTGCTGCCCACCATGGGCGGCCAAACCGCACTGAATTGCGCATTGGATCTGGTCAGCGAGGGTGTGCTGGAAAAATTTGGTGTGCAGATGATCGGCGCCAGCCAAGATGCCATCGATAAGGCCGAAGACCGCGAACGCTTCGACCGCGCCATGCAGGCCATTGGCTTAGAGACTCCTCGCTCTGCCATAGCCCACAGTATGGAGGAAGCGTTTCAGGTACAAAGCCAGCTGGGCTTTCCCTGCGTAATTCGTCCGTCCTTTACCCTCGGCGGTAGCGGCGGCGGAGTGGCCTACAACAAGGAAGAATTCGAAGAAATTTGCACCCGTGGCCTCGATCTTTCGCCGACCTCCGAGCTGCTAATAGACGAGTCCTTGCTCGGTTGGAAAGAGTTCGAGATGGAGGTGGTGCGAGACAAAAAAGACAACTGCATTATCGTTTGTGCCATCGAAAACGTGGACCCCATGGGCGTGCACACTGGCGACAGCATTACCGTTGCACCAGCTCAAACGTTGACGGATAAGGAATACCAAATACTGCGCAACGCATCCATCGCGGTGCTGCGAGAAATTGGCGTTGAAACTGGTGGCTCGAACGTACAGTTCGGTATCGACCCTGAGGATGGCCGGGTGGTGGTGATTGAAATGAACCCTCGGGTCTCGCGCTCGTCGGCGCTGGCTTCTAAGGCTACAGGTTTTCCTATTGCCAAAATCGCCGCAAAGCTAGCTGTCGGCTATACCTTGGATGAACTCGATAACGATATTACCGGCGGCGTGACACCGGCCTCTTTCGAGCCGAGTATTGACTACGTGGTAACTAAAATACCGCGCTTTACCTTCGAAAAGTTTCCGCAAGCCGATGCGCGCCTGACCACGCAGATGAAGTCTGTTGGTGAAGTTATGGCCATTGGCTGCACGTTCCAAGAGTCGTTGCAAAAAGCGTTGCGCGGTTTGGAAATTGGCATGGTGGGCTTCGATCCGGTGCTAGATACCAATGATGTGGAGTGGCGCAGTGCCCTTAAACGTGAGCTGGCGACGCCGAGCACGCTGCGATTGTGGTACGTGGCCGATGCTTTTCGCGTTGGTTTTAGCCTTGAGGACGTCTTTGATCTGACCAAGATCGACCCTTGGTTTTTGGCTGAAATCGAAGATTTGATTGCTGAAGAAACCGTGCTGGACGCCAGCCAGTGCGCGGCTATGACAGAGCATCAGTGGCGCCAAGCCAAGCGCAAAGGGTTCTCCGATGGCCGCCTTGCCCAGTTGCTGAACTGTGCTGAAGCCGACGTGCGGTTAGCGCGACAAGGCATGGGCGTGACGCCGGTTTTTCGTCGCGTCGACACCTGCGCGGCGGAGTTTCCGGCAAACAGCGCCTACATGTATTCCACTTACGAAGAAGAGTGTGAAGCCCTGCCCTCAGACCGGCAAAAAATTATGGTGTTGGGGGGCGGTCCGAATCGTATTGGCCAAGGCATCGAGTTTGACTACTGCTGCGTGCATGCTGCGCTAGCCATGCGCGAAGACGGCTACGAAACCATTATGGTGAACTGTAACCCAGAGACCGTGTCCACTGACTACGACACCTCTGACCGGCTGTATTTTGAGCCAGTAACGCTGGAAGACGTGCTGGCGATTGTTGCAGTCGAGCAGCCTACCGGCGTCATCGTGCAGTTTGGTGGTCAGACGCCGCTGAAGTTGGCTGATGATCTGGCCAATCTCGGGGTTCCCATTATTGGCACAAGTCCTGATGCCATTGACCGTGCCGAGGATCGTGAGCGCTTTCAGCAACTGGTCGACAAGCTGGCGCTGCGCCAGCCTTCTAATCGCGTAGCATCCAGCGCCGAGCAGGGCGTTAAACGGGCCGAGGAAATCGGCTATCCGCTAATTGTGCGGCCTTCCTATGTACTTGGCGGACGGGCTATGGAGCTGGTCTACAACGCAGACGAACTGCGTCAATACATGCAAAACGCGGTAGATGTTTCCAATGACTCGCCGGTATTACTCGATCGCTTTCTCGATCAGGCGGTAGAGGTCGACGTGGATGCGGTATGCGATGGCGAGCAGGTTGTTATTGGCGGCATCATGCAGCATATCGAGCAGGCCGGGGTGCACTCTGGAGATTCCGCCTGTTCCTTGCCGCCATACAATTTGCCCATGGCGATTCAGAATGAGATCCGCCAGCAGGTCAAAGCGCTGGCGCTGGAACTCAACGTCATTGGCCTAATGAATGTGCAAATGGCAGTGCAGGGCGAGGACGTCTTCGTACTCGAAGTGAACCCCAGAGCATCGCGCACAGTGCCCTTTGTCTCCAAGTGTATTGGTCATTCGCTGGCCAAACTCGCGGCTCGCTGTATGGCAGGCGGCAAGCTCAAGGACTTGGGCTTTACCGAGGAAGTCATTCCGCAGTTTGTGCATGTAAAAGAGTCTGTGTTTCCGTTTAACAAATTTATTGGCGTAGACCCCATTCTTGGCCCAGAAATGAAGTCGACTGGCGAAGTCATGGGAGTAGGCGAAACCTTCGGTGAAGCGTTTTCAAAGGCATCGCTGGGTGCGGGCGAGCGACTGCCTACTGGCGGTCGGGCATTCCTAAGCGTTAAAGATTCCGATAAAGAAGGCGTGGTCGACGTTGCGCGCAACCTGATTGAACTCGGCTTCGAGCTGGTGGCCACGCGGGGTACGGCCCGAGAGCTGCAGCGCGCTGAGCTTGAGTGTGTGCGAATCGACAAAGTTAATGAAGGGCGTCCAGATGTGTCGGATATGCTCAAAAACGAGCAGATTGATCTGATTATCAACACCACAGAAGGGCGTCAATCGATTGCTGACTCAGCGGTGATTCGTCGTTTAGCATTGCTTAACAAGGTGTGTTACACCACCACACTCACGGGCGGGGAAGCCTTTTGTATTGCGATTCGCCAAGGTATTGGCGGGCAGGTAACCAGCCTGCAGCATTTACATAGCGCGCTAGCCCTAGGGGAGTAGACCAATGCCAAATCCTATGACCGTTCAGGGTGCAGAAGATCTGCGCAAGGAACTTGCTCATCGTAAGGGCGCCCTGCGCCAAGAAATTACCGAAGCCATTGCAGAGGCCCGAGCACATGGCGATCTCAAAGAAAACGCCGAATACCATGCGGCTCGTGAGCAGCAGAGTTTCAACGAAGGCCGGGTGCAAGAAATCGAGTCGCGTCTTGCCGACGCGCAAGTCATCGACGTGACGAAAATCTCCGCTACCGGCAAAGTGATTTTCGGTGTGACGGTCACATTAATTGACTGTGACACCGACGAAACTATTCGCTACCACATCGTCGGGGAGGACGAGGCAGACCTGAAGCAAAATAAGCTGTCGGTGATGTCGCCCATCGCCAGGGCGCTTATCGGCAAGATGGAAGACGATGTGGTTACGGTGGTTACGCCGGGCGGAGAGCGCGAATACGAGATATCTGCCGTCGCGCATCTATAATTTTGTCTTGTCCAACAGGACCAATAGGTCAGGCCAATTCGGCCGCAATTTCGGGCAAAAATCAGAAGTTTGGATTTTCTAGGTAACGGGCGACGTTAGAAAGTTTCGGATTAGCCTGCGGATTGCTGCGGTACAGTACAGCCACCTTGCCTATTTTCTGAAGTACAACAGCCTGCGCTTGGGCGGCGAGGGTCGTCGTAATTTCATCTCTGGCGGCCCGATCAATACCAAACACTTTTATTTTGATCAGCTCGTGATCGCGCAGAGCGCGTTCAGTCTCCTCAACAATGCCCTCGCTCAGGCCACGCTCACTGACGGCTACCACTGGATCGAGATGATGGGCGATTCCGCGTAGGGACTTCTTTTGCTGAGTATTCAGAGTGTTTGGCTGCATTGGGGTATCCTATCGTCCTGCCTCTGTTTCGGACACTGAAATCTGTTGCAGAAGGCTTTTAACCCGCTGATTGGTGCATATGGCATGGTAAAACGAAGCAAATCCAGCGACCGATGGCTGCAACGCCAGCGCAAAGACTACTTTGTGCGCAGAGCCCAAGACGGCGGGCAAATTTCCCGTGCGCATTTTAAGCTGGAGCAGATAGATCAACGCTTTCGCTTGGTGAAGCCCCATCAGCGCGTGCTCGAGCTAGGAGCAGCGCCCGGCGGATGGACCCATTATCTCGAGGGCAAGCTGCAGGGCGGGCTGCTTATTGCTGTGGATCCGCTGCCAATTACAGCCAGCCAAGATATCTATCTTATTGAGGGTCTGGCTGGCGATGTGCAGGTAGACGAGGAAATCAACACTATCCTCGACGGGCAACAATTGGACCTTGTTTTATCTGATATGGCCCCCAACATTTCCGGAGTCCGCACAGTAGACCAAGCCAGAGCAATGGATCTAGCCGATTTATCATTGGAAAGCTGTCACCGTTGGCTAAAAACTGGTGGAGCAATGACGATAAAGGCCTTTCAGGGCGAAGGACTCGACCACTGGGTAGGAGCGCTGCGCAAACAATTTGCCAAGGTGCTTGTGACCAAGCCGAAGGCGTCTCGCTCGGAAAGCCGCGAAGTATTTGTCGTAGCACAAGGGTTTCGAGCTTAAGTAGGACAGACAAAGTCTGCAGACAAGTTCGCGGATAAGGTGCGCAGATAAGTTTTGGGATAGCGTAAACAGTTCTGCTTTAGCACAAAAACTAACGCGCGAGTTGAGTTAGACAACTTCTGAGCATGTGAAATTGTCGTGTAATCTACGGGCCAAAGCGTGAACGCCAGAGCGGACTGTTTAGCGGTAGTGTAATGAACAAAGACGGATGGATAGATGGCAGCGAGCAGGTAGCAAAACGTCAACGGTGGCGTCAGCTTGAGGTCCGACAGGTATCACGGATTTGGCCGGCAAGGCCGAGACAAATAAAACGAGGTAAACCCGGTGTCTGATATGGGTAAAAATGTAGTCCTTTGGCTGGTCATCTTGGCGGTGCTGCTGACAGTGTTTAGCAACTTCAACGTGGATTCCCAGAGTCCGCCGGTGAAATATTCGGAATTTCTCCGCTCCGTTGAACAAGGACAAGTGGACGAAGTCACTATTCAAGGCAATCGCATCTATGCGACGGACCGTTCAGGTGGGCGTTACAGTGTAACTGGCTTCAATAACGATCCGGGCTTGGTTAGCGAACTGCGGGATCGGGGCATTGAATTCCAGTTTATCGAAGAAGAGGGCCAAAGCGTCTGGACCCAGCTGTTGCTGGCGAGCTTCCCAATTCTGATTATCTTGGCGGTTGCCATGTTCTTTATGCGGCAAATGCAAGGCGGCGGCAGTGGTCGCGGTGGCCCAATGTCTTTTGGCCGTAGTAAGGCTAAGCTGCTGTCTGAGGACCAAATCCAAACAACCTTTGCCGATGTGGCTGGGGTTGATGAAGCAAAGGAAGATGTGCAGGAGCTTGTGGAGTTTTTGCGCGACCCCGGCAAATTTCAGCGGCTGGGCGGGCATATTCCCCGTGGCGTGCTCATGGTCGGGCAGCCGGGTACCGGTAAGACCCTGCTAGCGAAGGCGATAGCTGGCGAAGCCAAGGTACCTTTCTTTTCTATTTCAGGCTCAGACTTTGTTGAGATGTTTGTCGGTGTTGGTGCATCCAGAGTTCGAGATATGTTCGAACAGGCGAAAAAGCAGGCGCCTTGCATCATCTTTATTGATGAGATCGACGCTGTAGGGCGACATAGAGGGGCCGGTTTAGGCGGCGGACACGACGAACGCGAGCAAACCCTAAACCAACTTTTGGTTGAAATGGACGGCTTTGAGGGCAACGACGGTATTATTGTTATTGCAGCAACAAACCGCCCCGATGTACTGGACCCAGCGCTGTTACGGCCGGGTCGATTCGACCGTCAGGTGGTGGTTGGACTGCCCGACATTCGTGGCCGCGAGCAAATTACCAAGGTACACATGCGTAAAGTACCGGTGGCCGATGATGTCGATGCGAGCATTATTGCCCGTGGCACCCCCGGTTTCTCCGGTGCCGACTTGGCCAATCTTGTAAACGAGGCTGCACTGTTTGCAGCACGTGGCGGCAAGCGCCTGGTCAGCATGGAAGAATTTGACAAGGCCAAGGACAAGATCATGATGGGCGCCGAGCGCAAGTCCATGGTTATGTCGGAAAAGGAAAAACGCAATACCGCTTACCACGAAGCAGGCCACGCCATCGTGGGTCGACTTATGCCAGAGCATGATCCGGTCTATAAGGTGACGATTATTCCGCGTGGCCGAGCACTGGGTGTGACTATGTTCCTGCCCGAAGAAGACCGTTACAGCATGAGCGCCCAAGGCCTCCGCTCGCAAATTGCGAGCCTGTTCGGCGGGCGTATTGCAGAGGAGATTACCCTTGGCAGTGAGCATGTGACCACCGGCGCGTCCAACGATATCGAGAGAGCCACGCACCTAGCGCGTAGTATGGTGACCAAGTGGGGGCTGTCGGAAAGACTCGGGCCTTTAATGTATGACGAAGACGACGGCGAAGTGTTTCTCGGCATGTCCGCTGGCGCGAAGCCGAAAGCACACTCACCTGAAACGGCCTTCGCCATCGATAAGGAAGTACGGCAGATTGTCGACGAATGCTATCAGGCGGCCAAAACGCTGCTGACTGACAATATAGAAAAACTGCACACCATGGCTGATGCATTGATGGAGTTCGAAACACTGTCCTCAGATCAGCTTGACGACATCATGGCGGGGGGCAAACCTCGCCACCCAACGGAACCGTCATCAAGTTCCGGTGCAGGCAAGACTGATGCCGAGCAAGGGTCGCCAATCGGTGGGCCAGCCGAAGAAACCTAGTCGCTCCCGGTCGCTCTGTCGACCGGTGCAGGGACAAGATTTGCGCTGCAGTAGCCGAGTGGTTTCCTTTGCTCAGCCACAACTCATGGGTGTGTTGAATATCACGCCAGACTCCTTCTCGGATGGTGGAAGATTTTTCGCCGACGGCGCAGTGGACCCCGACGCAGTGCGCGAGCAAGCGATGGCCATGATTGACGCTGGCGCAGCCATACTCGATATCGGCGGCGAGAGCAGCAGGCCCGGTGCGGACGTAGTCTCCAGCAGAGAAGAGCAGCGGCGCGTAATTCCAGTGTTGGACGCGCTGGCGGATTTAGACGCGGTGCTATCCGCGGACACCTACCATGCGGAAACCGCAGCGGCGGCGCTTGCCCACGGCGCTGGCATGATTAACGACATTACTGGTGGCCGCGATGCCGCATTGGTTGCCACCGTTGCTGCATCTG
This sequence comes from Gammaproteobacteria bacterium, assembly GCA_002731575.1. Taxonomy (GTDB): domain Bacteria; phylum Pseudomonadota; class Gammaproteobacteria; order Pseudomonadales; family Azotimanducaceae; genus UBA4421. Next base: position 21,338 of record PCCE01000051.1, read on the forward strand.
ATGCAGCCTACGCATTGATGCATATGCAGGGCTCGCCCCAGACCATGCAAAACGCGCCATCCTATCAGGACGTGGTTGCCGAGGTAGCGGGCTATCTGCAACAGCGCTACGAGCTTTGCAGGGCGGCGGGAATAGCGGCAGATAGACTGCTAGTGGATCCCGGCTTCGGTTTTGGCAAGTCTCTCGAGCATAATTTGGCTCTGCTGCGCGGCCTCGAATCTATCCGCGTGGAAGGTTGTCCTATTTTGGTTGGACTGTCGCGCAAGTCGATGATCGGTCTTATAACCGACCAGTCCGTTGATGCGCGACTGCCAGGCAGTCTGGCAGCACTGCTGCTAGCTGCACAAAATGGTGCAGATCTCATTCGCGTGCACGATGTGCGTGCCAGTGCTGATGTGCTTCGGGTGCTGGCCGCCTACGCCGCTGATTGATTGGCAATTTAGCCAGTAAATCCTCGGCACACTGGCATTCTGGTTGAGCCGCTGTCATTCTTTGGCCCGCGATCAGCGGTGCATGTCATCGGATCGAGTATGTCAGCATGACAATCGGGCGAGGCTATGAGTCAAAAACACTTTGGAACAGACGGTATCCGAGGACGCGTCGGCAAGGAACAGATCACGCCTGAATTTTGTCTGCGCCTGAGTTGGGCCATTGGCAAGATATTTGCCAACGAAAAGCGCCGCCCTCACATTTTGATCGGTAAGGACACACGGATTTCTGGCTACATGTTGGAATCGGTTCTGCAGTCTGGTTTTGTTTCCGCCGGGGCCGACGTCAGCCTGCTCGGCCCAATACCTACGCCGGCTATTGCGCACTTAACCCGCGCCGTCAGCGCCGATGTGGGCGTCGTGATCAGCGCCTCGCACAACCCGTTTTACGATAACGGCATTAAGCTGTTCGACGGTAAGGGCAACAAGCTTGGCGATGCTGTTGAACTGCTAATTGAGGCCATGATCGACCAACCCATGCTTTGCCAAGACTCTGAAAGCCTCGGCAGAGCCTCAAGAATCAGCGATGCGCCGGGCAGATATGTGGAGTTTTGCAAAAACACTGCGCCACGAGAATTCAGCCTGCGCGGGGTCAAAATTGTTTTAGATTGCGCCCACGGTGCAACTTACCAAACCGCGCCGCGAGTTTTCTCCGAGCTTGGCGCAGAAGTCATTGCCACTGCGGTAGAACCCGATGGCTTCAATATTAATGAGGGCTGTGGATCTACGCACCCCCAGAGTCTGCAACAGCGGGTCATCGAAGAGGCTGCAGATTTAGGTATCGCCTTTGATGGCGACGGTGACCGACTGGTGATGGTCGATGCAGATGGCAACCTGCTAGATGGCGATCATCTACTCTACGTTATCGCGCGCAGTCGCCAGCGCCGGGAGATTATGCATGGCGGGGTCGTTGGTACCGTGATGTCGAACCTCGGCTTGGAACGGGCGCTGCAGTCACTGGCCTTACCCTTTGTCCGTGCTGCGGTAGGTGACCGACATATTATGGAGGCCCTGCATCAACGGCAGTGGACCTTGGGTGGTGAACCCTCGGGACATATTCTTACCTTGGATATGTGCAGTACTGGCGATGCCATTGTTGCAGGCCTGCAGGTACTAGTGGCGATGCAGGATGTCGGTCAGAGCTTGCGCGAACTCGCAGCAGGTTTAACAAAAGCACCGCAGGTGTTGCTCAACGTCGTAGTCGACACGCCAGCCGCAGTCAGCGTGCACCCGGACCTTGTCGGCGCCACCCGAGCACATGAACTGGCCATGGGTGAACGCGGACGCATATTGGTGCGGGCATCTGGTACCGAACCACTGCTGCGCATTATGGTCGAAGGCGAAGATCAAGGTGAGGTCACCCGGGTTGCCGAAGACCTTGCGGAACATGCCAAAGGCATTCAAAACGCCTAAAACCAAGCTTTCGGTTTCCGAGTCTCCCCTGATGCGCAGTGATGTGCTGTTGTGCTCCGTGATGCAAGCCATTACATCGGTTTAAGTTTCCTAGGCAATAAATGAAAGTACTTGCGAACGTTCTTCACCGCTTCCGCGGTGATTGGCCATTTCCTGCGGCTAAGGCCCCCTTCTTTTATGGTTGGGTTATCGCGGTGGTATCGACCCTTGGGTTCTTGTTCAGCGTGCCCGGTCAGACCATGGGCATGGCGGTTTTCGCCGATTCATTTATCTCAGTCACCGGTCTCTCCCGCACCGAGTTGTCCTTCGCCTACATGCTGGGCACCATTGCGAGCGCGCTCTTTCTCACCCGTGCTGGCCGCTTTTATGACGACTATGGACCCCGACTAGTGCTGATTGGTGCCTGTTTATTGCTCGGTGCATCTGTCCTTTTTGTTTCAGTTGTCGATTTACTGAGCCAACGCCTTGCTGCAAGGACCGGAACAGGAGTGGGCGGCATTGTTTTTTGTCTTATGGCGGCTGGCTATTTTGGTGTGCGCTTTAGCGGCCAAGGTGTGATGACCAGTGCCAGCCGTAACATGCTGATGCTGTGGTTCGAGCGCCGACGCGGCCTAGTATCCGGTGCTCGTGGCGTCGTCGTCTCCCTAGGTTTTTCTCTGGCACCGCTAATGCTAGCGCTGTTGATCGACGCTTGGCAGTGGCGGGCAGCACTGTGGTGGTTGGCCTTGGTGGTTGGCCCAGCGTTCGCCTTGCTATGCCTACTGTTGGTGCGAGATTCACCCGGCGCCTGCGGTCTGCGGGCAGACAACCAAGACACTTCAGAACAGACGCAAACAACATTAAACCCCCAGCGCAGTTACACGCTAAGAGAGGTGAGAGGCAACATTGTTTTCTGGCTCTATGCTATGGGTTTATCAGTCCATGCCATGTTCGGTACCGCCGTGACCTTTCATATTGTTGCTATTTTTGCCGAAGCTGGCCGTAGTCGTGAGGCGGCGTTCGCCTACTTTATTCCCCACGCGATGGTATCCGTGACTACCAGCTTGAGCGCCAGTACGTTAGCTGATTACATCCGCTTAAAGCCCTTGCTGCTGGTCATGCTGGCAGGTTTCATGCTTGGCGCCGTGGGTCTGGTTTTTCTGCATTACCAGCTGGGTTACTGGAGTCTCGTGTTGGGCTTCGGTGTTGGTGGCGGGCTTTGGGGTACTCTGGCTAATCTGGTGTTTATTCGGCACTACGGCCCCAAACACCTAGGCGAGATCAGCGGTCTGAACTCCACGCTCACCGTATTTGCTAGCGCGATAGGCCCCGTGCTGTTCAGTGTGGCCTACGACACAACCGGCACTTTCACCACAGGCCCGATGCTCAGCATCGTCATTTTACTGGTACTGTTTGTGGCAAGTGTTTTGGTCAAGCAACCGCTGGACAACATCCCTCAGCGTCGATAACTGCGCGTCAAGCTCTAACTTACAGTGCTAGCGGCAGCGGCGCTGGCTTGCTGCTGGTTTTGTCTTTCACCTATCTTGCCTCTTTCTTACTTCTTGGAAAACCGCAAGGCAGCGTATACCATTGCGCGCCCGGAAGGGGGGCTACTTGGCGGGAAACAGATGACGACACGTCTGGTCATTGCGAATTGGAAAATGAATGGTGACCTGGCACTGATAGACGCCACGGTGGAAGCCTATCCGCAGGTCAGCAAAGTAGATGTCATCTTGGTGCCGCCATCGCTTTATGTCGCAGCGTTGCTGGCAGCCGCGAATGATCGCTTTCAAGTTGGCCTGCAAGATATCGGTCGACATGATGGCGGCGCACATACCGGCGAGCTAGCCGCATCCATGGCAGCGGAGCTTGGTGTAGCGGCTGTAATTGTAGGGCACTCCGAGCGCCGCGCGGATAACTCGGAAGACGATGCAATCGTGGCGGCAAAAGCCCAGCGGGTACTAGAGGCTGGACTGATGCCGGTGATTTGCGTCGGCGAAAGCATCGAAGAGCGACAGGCAGGACAAGCAGAAGCACGGGTACGAGCACAGGTTCAGGCGCAAGCAGAAAATTTGCGCAGTAGACTACCAGTGGCGATTGCCTATGAACCGATTTGGGCAATTGGCACCGGCGTAAGCGCCAGCGTAGTAGATGCGGTAGCCATGCACCGGGCCATTCGCAGTGCGCTGGAGCAGATTGCGCCGGATCATGCGGATGAGATGCGAATTTTGTACGGCGGCAGTGTAAATGCCGAAAATGCGGCGGAATTGTTCGCCCACGTGGAGATAGAAGGCGTATTGGTTGGCGGTGCATCACTAGACACTGACCAATTTGCTGCCATTATACGCGCCGCGGGAGCGGCTCAAGGGTAGGTAGGCAAGGATAAGCCACCCAAGCGATGGAAAAGCGGTAACAACCCATCTTGGTTGATACCAGAACAAGAGTAATGTGAGCTAGCGGCTACGTAACAAGCTGCTCTCTATAGGAACGGCGCGCCGTCTCCAACAACGGAACTGAGTAAGTAAATGTCGACATTAGAAACGGTTTTATTGTCCTTGCTGGTTATTGATGCATTGGCATTGGTTACATTGGTGTTAATGCAGCAGGGCAAGGGCGCTGATGTGGGGGCCGCATTTGGCAGCGGTTCGTCCAATACGGTGTTTGGCAGTTCCGGTGGCGCGACGGCAATGACCCGAATCACCACTTGGTTGGCGATTGGATTTTTCGTTATTGCCTTTGGCTTGGCCTATACCGCCAAAGAACGATCCGAGCAGGTCGATAGCTTGGGTATTCCTCAGGTCGACAGCAGCGTCACTCAGGAACAGAACCAGACCGATATTTTGCCTCAAGATCAACAGTCAGATTTGCCCGTAGACACGGGCCAAAGCAGCGACCTTCCAGAGCTTTAACGGAGAGTCGAGCCTCAGCCGAAGTGGTGAAATTGGTAGACACGCTACCTTGAGGGGGTAGTGGGCTTATGCCCGTGCGAGTTCGAGTCTCGCCTTCGGCACCAATCCTCGTTGCGATAAGGCTGCGCGGCAACCTAAAACCCGTCAGCGATAAGCGGCCAAAAGGTTTCTGTTGGCCCGTCTTGCACCTTGCCGCCCACCTCCCTATACTCCGCACCCTTGTTGCTGCGGGGTGGAGCAGTCTGGTAGCTCGTCGGGCTCATAACCCGAAGGTCGTGGGTTCAAATCCTAC
>PCCE01000052.1 GCA_002731575.1 Gammaproteobacteria bacterium
GCGAAGCCACCGCAGTCGGTTAAAAAGGCCAACTGCTCTGGGCTTAAGGGCAGCAAGCCTGCCGCATCGATCTCAGCTCCGGTCAAGTCGACGCTGGCCATGGGCTTGGTGCTGTCGATGGTGGGTTGGGCCGCGACCTGAACCTGATCCCGACCTACCGCCGCCAATGCCAGACCATCCGGTCCCTGAACGGCAAGCAGTAAATAGTCGGCAGCCAGCGCGTCGTTAACGAATGGCTTCTTGCCCTGCAGGCTGACTTTGCCGCCGGCAACGGTGGCCCTCGCCGTGATCGCAGCGGGGTCGATCCAGTTAGCCTCGTCATAAAGGCCTAGGGTAACCACGGCTTCGCCGGACGCCATGGCGGGAAGCCAGCGTGCTTTTTGCTCGTCCGATGCACAGGCGACTATGGCACTGGTGGCCAAGGCGTGGGAGGCAATGGGCAGAGGGCTCAGGCCCTCGGCAGCGGCTTCTAGCACCACGATAAGGTCAATCCACTTCAGACCAAGTCCGCCGTAGCTTTCAGGAATGGTGAGGCCCAGCCAGCCAAGGTCGGCGGCCTGCTGCCAGAGAGTCCTGTCAAAAGCGTTTTCGCTGGCGCTAATCTCACGTACTCGGGTCATCGGGCAGGCCTCTTTCATAAAGCGCTGTACCTGATCCTTGAGGAGATTTTGCTCTTCTGTAAATCCAAAGTTCATAGCATTTCCGTAAACATAAACAGGTTGGCCCGCAAGAACAGGCTACCTTGATCTGGATGATAAAGCCGCTGACCTCAAAGCATAGCCTCTCCCATGCGTCCATCGGCAGACCGAGAGTCTAGCACTCTGCGGCAAGGCCCGTTAAGCCGTGCTGCTAGCGTCAAAGACTGTGTCAAGTCCCACCACGATGCCTTGTCCAGTTTCGGCTTGCTAGCCATGGGCGCTACAATGGGCGTGAGTTCCGCCATCAGAGCAGAGCTGATATTTGTAGCAGGGGGAGAAAAATGGATTCGTTATTAGATTTTACCGGCAAGGTTGCCTTAGTCACCGGCGGTAGCCGGGGCCTAGGTCGGGAAATGGCACTGGCGCTGGCCGAGCGCGGGGCCGACGTCATAATTACCAGTCGCAAGGCAGATGCCTGCGCAGCGGTAGCCGCAGAGATCGAGGCGCTGGGCCGACAGGCCATGGCCCATGGTTGCCACGTAGGGCATTGGGGCGAGATTGATGCCATGGTGGCAGCGGCCTATGAGCGCTTTGGCAAAATTGATATTTTGATCAACAACGCGGGTATGTCGCCGCTTTACGAGTCGCTGTCGTCTATTTCAGAAGAGCTGTTCGACAAAGTGGTTGGGGTGAATTTGAAAGGCCCCTTTCGGCTTATGGCAACCATTGGCGAGCGCATGGCGGCAGGTGAAGGCGGCAGTATTGTGAATATCAGCAGCATCGCCTCGCTGCAGCCTTCACCGAATTCGGAACCCTATGGGGCGGCTAAGTCTGGCCTGAATGCTCTAACCCGTTCCTTTGCCTTTGCATTTGGTCCTAGCGTGCGGGTCAACGGTATTGCCGCCGGACCGTTTTTAACTGACATTTCCAAGGCTTGGGATATGGAAGCGTTTGAAAGACAAGCCAAGTCTCGCCATGCGTTAAAGCGTGGCGGCCAGCCGGATGAGATTGTTGGTGCAGCCCTCTACCTCGCCGGTCCCGGTGGCAGCTTTACCACGGGTACTGTGATTCGTGTGGACGGCGGTACGCCCTAGCGCTTTGGGTCGGCAGCCAAAGCTTGCTGACTTGCGGCAGTTATTTACTACCGACAATAAAGGCAGTGGTGGCCGCCACGATGGCCGCGCCAAAGTCCCGTGTATACACGGCGTTCAGGGTCGATAAGCCGCCGGGGTTCGCAACATTTACCTCCATGAGCGTTGTGCCCACGGTGTCGATGGCCGCAAAGCCAATATGCTGTTGCAGCAGATCGGCTCTTATATCGTTTACTAGCACCCTTTGTTCGGCGCTCAAAGTTGTCGCCGTGGCCTTGGCTTGCTGCGCGAGGTTTGCATGCAGCTCGTTGTCTGGCAGGCGCAGGTAACTGCCAATAATTTCACCGCCTGCTACCAAGGTGCGGGTTTCACCTTGGGCTATTTCGGGCAAAAAGCGTTGCAGCACGAAGTACTCGCTGGGGTGTTGGGCCATCACTTCGTGGACCTTGGCAGTGGTATTGGCGGCAATGCGGATCACACCCTCACCATAACTTCCCGCCAGCGGTTTCAGTACCCAGTCGCCGGTCTCGTGCAGCATGGCGTCGACTAGTGTGGCGCTGTCTGCTGCGATATGACTTACCGCCTGCCGCTCGCTCCATGCGGCCTTGCCGTGTTGCAGCAACATGGCTGCAGCTGGATTGATCAGCCGTCGCGGCGCCAGACCGTGTAGCAGTTGCACCCAATCCAAAAAACCGGCGCGCGGCCCAAAGCCGATGGGCCAAATTAGCGAGTACTCGCCCAGTAGCGTACCGCTGCAGGCCAATCCTCGGGGTGTGCGGTGAATGTTGCGGTGCAGGGCCTCACTTACCTGCCAGCCTGCGCGCCGAAAAGCCGCTGGCAGTGTCAGCGCGTTGTCGCTACGTGCCGGTCGGCCACTGGGGTGCGGTGAAATCAAGAACAGAATATGCGGTGTCATGAGCTACGTCGGTGATGGTGGTGCAATGTCGTTATCCATGGCAGGCAGAGCATGTCAGGGTCGGCGTGATAACGCAGGTCATAAATGCGCCGTTTGTGGCCACCCAAGGTTTGGCTTTATTATCGCTGCCCGACTCGATCTTGGTAGTAAATGTGATCAGCGATACCGATACATTGCCAGACTATACGCTTGCGCCGGAACAGGTGCCCTTGGTTGGCAGTCTTGCCCTTGGAGATGCCGAACGTGACCTGCTCAAGTCGCGCATCGCCGACAAGCTGCAAAGTCAGGGGATGGCCTTGGTGGCCCATTATTATGTCGATGGCGACATTCAAGATCTCGCCGAGCAAACCGGCGGTTGTGTATCAGACTCGCTGGAAATGGCGCGCTTTGGCCGTGATCATGCGGCCAGCGAGCTGGTGGTGGCTGGCGTGCGCTTTATGGGCGAAACCGCAAAAATTTTGTCGCCCGAAAAACGTATCTTCATGCCCACGTTGGAAGCGGAGTGTTCATTGGACTTGGGCTGCCCGCCCGATGCCTTTGCCGAGTTTACCGCCCTGCACCCAGATCGCACTGTGGTGGTTTACGCCAATACCTCGGCGCGGGTAAAGGCGCTGGCCGATTGGGTAGTCACCAGTAGCTGTGCTCTGGATATTGTCAGCAGCCTGAAAGCCAAGGGTGAGAAAATACTCTGGGCGCCGGACAAGCACTTGGGCAGCTACATACAACAGCAAACTCAGGCCGACATGCTGTTATGGAGCGGTGCCTGCGTAGTGCACGAAGAATTCAAATCTAAGGCGCTGGATGATTTGCGCAAGGTTTACCCCGATGCCGGTGTACTGGTGCATCCGGAATCGCCAAGTGCGGTGATTGCAGCCGCCGATGTGGTGGGTTCCACCAAGGCTATTGTGGATGCCGCTGCAGGCATGCCTAACGAGACCTTTATCGTGGCCACCGACCGCGGCATTTTTCATAAGCTACGCCAACAGAATCCCGGCAAAACATTTATCGAAGCACCTACCGCAGGCGATGGTGCTACTTGCCGCTCTTGTGCCCATTGCCCGTGGATGGCCATGAACGAGCTGCGTGCCCTTGATCGGGTGTTAAGCGATATGGCATATCGCCAGCAGTGTGAGATTCATGTTGACCCAGCCTTGGGAGAACAGGCCAAGCGGCCCCTAGACCGCATGCTAGCGTTTCAGGCGGGCTAACCCTGATTGGCGCGAATCTCCGTGCGCAGGTCGGCAATTCGTTGGGTCACCTTGGTATGCAGTTGGCGGTTGTCGCCTGCCACCAGGTTTTTCGCATATTCCAAATGCTGAATGGCCCGATGTGCTGCGCCGTTCAAGTAAAAGTACTCGGCCCGAGCAAGATGCACTGCGGTCACATTGCCTGCCAGACCTGAAGTTTCTGCCAGCTCAAACCACACATGGGTATCGTTTTGTCGCAGTTTCGATAGCTGGGTGTAAATGCGCTGGGCTTCGCCATAGCGTTGTTGGGCCACCATGTTCTGCGCTAGCAACATCGATAGCGGATAGTTGTCCGGGTAATAGGTGAGCGCGTTCGTCAGCAGCTGATCGGCTTCGTCGAATCGCTCGGCAGCAGTCAGAATCTCTGCATAAGCACCGGTGTAAAGGACGCTTTGCCTGTTGTGTTCGTAAAGGGGCTTGGCTAGTTCGGCAGCCTCGGCGTGCTCGCCAGCTCTGCTAAGGGTCAACGCTAGCGCGTACTGTGCGGCTAAGTCTTGGGGCTGTGTGCTTAGCGCTTTGCGGAACCGCGTTACCTCAAAGGCTGGGTTGACGGCGTACTTGAGCTGCGCCCGAATGCGCGCAATTTGATAGTCCAAGGCTTGACCCGGATTCGCTGGAGTAGCCGAGCCATAGTTGCGTGCCTGATTTTTTGCATCGCTGATGCGTGTTTCTGATAGCGGGTGAGTTAGGAGAAATTCAGGTGGCCTGCGGGTAAAGCGGTAAGCCTGCTGCATACGCTCAAACATCCGCGCCATGGCGTTGGGATCGATATTCGCTCTGACCAAGGTGCTCAGCCCAATGCGGTCGGCTTCCTGCTCGCGCTCGCGACTAAAGCGCAGTTGGTTAGATTGGCCAATGGCCTGTGCCGTTGTCAGCGCCGCTAGGCCAGCTTCGGTGCCACCGGCTGCACCGACCAGTACGGCTGCGAGCAGCCCAATCATGTTAGGAATAGACGAAGCTTGCTGAGCCTGCAGGCCCCGGGCGAAATGCCGCTGGCTGAGGTGGGCCATCTCGTGGGCAATCACCGAGGAATACTCCGCCACATCCTGCGCGTAAATGAGCAAACCTAAATTAATGCCAATAATGCCGCCGGGGGCAGCAAAGGCGTTGATGTTGGGGTTATCTACTACCGCCACAGCCTGCAGGGGCTGTTGCATTTGTGAGTGCTGGGCTAAGAAATTGATATGTTGCTCAACGTAATACTGAATCAGCACATCGTCAGCCATGGGCAATGCCGCATTGAGCTGCTTAAGGAACACAGTGCCTATTTGCGCCTCCATCTGCGGCGATACAATGCTCGACGCGCCGTCGCCAAGGCTGGGCAAATCGCGCGGGTCGTTGGCGGCTGTGGTTAGGCTGCCGGGACCCAATAGGGCGAGCGCGGCGAGTGCGGCTCTCACCCAAGGGCGTTGGCTTGCATGCCGAAGTGTGGCGACGCCGAAGCGAATGACCGGCCAGCGCGTTGTCACTGATGGGTTACTCAACATGATCTTGATACTACGCGATCATCTAGCAGATTGAATGGCTAAACTGTCTGCAAGACTTCGACTGCGGCACAAGTACTGACATCGCTGTGGTACATTGGCGGCATGAGCGCAGAGCAAACGACAGCCGATATAAAACTCGATTTACAGGGACTGATGTGCCCAATGCCGTTGCTGAAGGCAAAAAAAGCTTTGAATGGCATGACCCCAGCGCAAACGCTATATGTGCTCGCGACAGATCCAGGGTCCAAGCGTGATTTCGAGGTATTTAGCCAGCAAAGTGGCAACGAGCTGCTGCAGTCTCACGAGCACGAGGGCATCTTTTCCTATCTGATTCGGAAAAAAGCATGAACTTCATTGATGTGATGGGAGGCTGGCTAAATCGCTACTTCTCCCGCCCTGACGCCATCTTTTTGGTAGTGGCACTGCTGGTGGTGCTCGCCGTGCTTTACACATTGGCCGGTGCGCTTGCGCCGGTGCTTACTGGCTTGGTAATCGCCTTTTTGCTGCAAGGCTTGGTGTCTCGTCTGGAAGCCTTGGGCTGGCCGCGTCTGCTGTCGATAAGCGTGGCCATGGTGGTGTTGATAGGTAGCGTATTTGCCATCGTACTGCTGGTGGTACCGCTGCTTTGGCAGCAGGCCACCAGTCTGCTGGCGCTCGCGCCTAATTTTGTTGGCATGCTGCGTGATGGTTTGTCGAGCTTGGCCGAACGCTTCCCTGAGTTTATTACCGAAGAACAGATCTTAGGTGTGGTAAACGAGAGTTCTAAGGAGCTGGGCAACCTCAGCGCGTTTCTGCTCGAAAGTGCATTCTCCCAAGTGTTTTCACTTTTTGGGCTGCTTATTTATCTGGTCTTAGTGCCTATTTCCGTATTCTTTTTGCTCAAAGACAAAGAGCTGCTGATGGCCCATACCGCCTCGCTCTTGCCCGAGGATCGCCCGCTAATTGATGCTGTTGGGGTAGAAATGAATGCCCAGCTAGGCAACTACGTGCGCGGCAAGGTAGTGGAAATTGTGGTGGTGGGTTTTATTACCTTTCTAACCTTTTTGTTTTTTGGCCTGAATTACGCAGCGCTATTGGGTGTACTGGTGGGTATTTCGGTGCTTATCCCCTTTATCGGAGCGGCCATTGTCACGCTACCGGTATTTGTTATCGCAGTACTGCAGTTCGGCTGGTCGCTGGATCTTGGCTGGGTAATGCTTGCCTACGCTGTTATTCAATTTCTCGACGGTAATGTCTTGGTGCCGCTGCTGCTTTCTGAAGCGGTGGATTTGCATCCCATTACCATTATCGTCGCGGTACTCGCCTTCGGCGGACTGTGGGGTCTGTGGGGGGTCTTTTTTGCGATACCTTTGGCTACCTTGATAAAAGCCATCTATACCGCTTGGCCAAGGGCGGCTGACGACGTTGACTTAACCGCTGATATTTAAACGGAAGTAACCATGGCCTTCACTGATCATTTATGGCGACTTAGCCTCGCGCCGCTGTTTGTTATTTTGCTCGCTGGTTGTGCCCAGCTAACCCAAGAGACGGTCACACAGGGCGCTGCCGCAACAGGCGTTACAACTGCCTGGGAAGGAGAGATAGTTACTCAGACAGTCGAACCCCCAACGCTCAGTGTAGGTGCGGTTGCAGAAGGCGCCGCAATGGCGGACGCTAAAGCAGAGGAAACGGCTGAAGAGGAGATCAAAGAAGATCCCGACGGCCTGCCATCTATCGAGTCGATGGTGGAAAACATGCGGGCAGTTGAGGGCTTTTTTACCTTCTATCAAAACCTTGATGATGGCGGTGTGTACCTGCGCATTCCCGAACAGCAGCTGGGTGCAGAGCTGATTTATACCGCCACGGTAACCGACGGCGTGGTGGCTACCGGGCTGTTTCGTGGCCAATACCGCGACAACAAAGTTCTCAAGCTACAGCGCCATTTCAACCGTATCGAGGTGGTTCAGCCAAACACCCGTTTTTATTTCGACCCGAACAGCCCGCTGAGTCGGGCGGCAGATGCTAATGCACCCGACGCCGTACTGGCGGTGATGGAAATTGTGGCAGAGGACCCTGAGCTGGCCGCTTCCCAGTCGACAGACAAAACACAGAGCGGCGCGGTATTGGTGAAATTCAGCCCAGTGCTGTTGAGCGAAAATTTGGTTCAAATTAAACCGGCGAAAAATCCGGAAGTAGCCCCGGGTAGCCAGCTAACCCTCGGCAAGTTCAGCAAAGAGCGCTCAAAAGTGGCGCGGCTTGCCAGCTATCCAGACAACGCGCTTGTGTTCACCGACTTGGTTTACGAACTTGCAGCGCCTCTGGTGGCCGGTGGCGACGATGTCACCGACGCTCGGGCCATTACTGCCAGCGTGCAGCACAGCTTTATTAAAATGCCCGATGACGACTACCAGCCACGCCGTGACGACTATCGCGTAGGTTTTTTCAGTGATCGGGTGACGGATTTAACCAGCCGCGACCCTGCCCCTTACCGCGACCTGATTAACCGCTGGCATTTGGTCAAAAAGAACCCAGAGCTGGCAGTATCAGATCCGGTTGAGCCCATTGTCTGGTGGCTGGAAAACACCACCCCCTACGAATTTCGAGAAATGATTACCAAGGCTGCGCTGAGCTGGAATGATGCCTTTGCGGCGGCGGGTTTTAGTAATGCCATTGTGGTCAAGCAACAGCCAGATGACGCCGCATGGGACGCAGGTGATATACGCTACAACGTGTTGCGCTGGACCTCGTCTGCGACACCACCCTTTGGTGGTTATGGACCGTCGTTTACCAATCCGCGCACCGGGCAGATTATTGGCGCCGACATCATGTTGGAGTTTGCTTTTCTAACCAATCGCCTGCGTGTTCAAGACCTGCTGCGGCCAGACGATGCCGGCGCCAGCAAACTGCCCGCACATCATTGCTCGCTGGCTCAGCAAATGCAGGCTGACTATATTTTCGCTCAACAAGCTCTGCTCAGCGCAGGAGCCGACGCCACGCTTTCCCAGCGCCTCACCGAAGACAGCCTGTACATGCTGACACTGCATGAGCTGGGCCACACTCTGGGCCTTACTCACAATATGCGTGCCAGCCAGCTGCAAGCCGATGTATTCGATCCGGCGGCAGTCAAGGCTCGTGGCCTCTCTGCGTCGGTAATGGACTATGAGGCGGTCAATGTCGCTCCAGATGGCAAGGCGCAGACTTGGTTTTATCAAAAGCGTCCCGGACCCTATGATGTTTGGGCGCTGCAGTATGGCTATGGCGATTATTCGGCAGATCAACTGCAAAATGTGCTCGCCCGGTCGGGCGAACCCCAGCTAGCCTACGGCAACGATGCCGACGATATGCGGCGCTCTAGCAATGGTATTGACCCGCATATCAATATCTACGACCTCAGTAGCGATGCCGTTGGCTATGCAGAAATGCGCCTGGCCCATCTGCGTACGGTGCAAGAGCGCCTGCCATCCCAGTATCAGGGTGATACCTATCAAGGCTTGGTCAATGCCTTTGCTGCGCTAATGAGTCAGTACCGTCGCTCCGGTGGGGTGGTTTCTCGCTATGTGGGCGGCATTCATATTGACCGGCAGCCACCGGGGCAAAGCGACACCCAGCCCTATACACCGGTAGCCGCAGCGCAGCAGCGTCGTGCCATGCAGTTGCTGAACCGCTACTTGTTTGCGCCCGATGTGCTGCAGGGAACACCCACTCTACTCGCCCGGCTGCAGCCTCAGCGCCGCGGGTTTGATTTTTATGGTCAGCCGGAAGACCCCAAAATTCATGCGGCTCTGCTGAAAGCCCAGCGCAGTGTGCTAATGCATCTGTTGCACCCCAACACGCTGCAGCGCCTGACAGACAGCCAAAGCTACGGTGGTCAATACAGTGTGCACGAGATGTTAGGCACTCTGACCGACGGTGTTTTCGCTGCGGATATGGACGCTAGCGTTAACAGCTACCGGCAAAATTTGCAGATCGAGTATGTGAGTCTACTGGTAGCGGCGTTGCACAGTCCCATGCACGGCCACAACATAAAGGCTGCCGTGTATGCACAGCTAGAGCAACTGGCCGCAGCGCTAGCGACAAAGATCGCTGCCGCTCAAACTGCCGGCCTCGACGACCCGACTCGGGCGCATAGTGGTTATTTGGACTTTGTTCTGCGCAAGGCGCTTACCGTTGCAGATTAGTGCCCAACGATGTTTGTTCGAGGTTTGCCTGCATGGTCGGTGCTTGTGACCGGCCATAGCTCTGCGTACCATTTCGCCTTTAGTCAAAGAGCGGGCCATTGATATGTTGACAGGGAGTATTGTTGCTCTGGTCACCCCCATGCACGAAGACGGAGAGGTGGCTTGGGATGCCCTCGACGATCTGATTGAATGGCATGTGCAGAGCGGTACCCATGGCATTGTTCCCATGGGTACCACAGGTGAATCCGCGACACTGGACACCGAGGAGCATCTGCAGGTGATTAAGCGCACGATTGATCGTGTTGCAGGCCGGGTACCAGTAATCGCTGGAACTGGCAGTAATTCTACCGCAGAGGCCGTTCACCAAACTCAAGAAGCCGAAGCTGCTGGGGCTGATGCCTGCCTGCTGGTGACCCCGTATTACAACCGTCCTACTCAAGAAGGCTTGTTCCTTCACTACGCAGCCATCGCTGAGGCCACTTCGGTACCTATAGTCCTGTACAACGTGCCACCCAGAACCGGCTGCGACTTAGCGGCCGAGACCGTCGGGCGACTGGCAACAATCGACGGCATTGTGGGTATCAAGGATGCCTGCGGTGATGCTTCTAGGGTGACCGATATTCGCGCGGCTGTCGCTGCTGCAGGAGTAGAAGACTTTTTTATTCTCTCTGGCGAAGACTCGCAAACGCTGCAAATGATGCAGCTTGGCGCTGTTGGCACTATTTCGGTAACGGCCAACGTGCTGCCTGCGCAGATGGCAGAATTTTGTGCAGCCTATTTGCGCGGTGACACCGACCGCGCTGCGGTAATAGACCGATCATTGCAGCCAGTGCACGACATCTTGTTTGTCGAGTCGAGCCCAACCCCGGCGAAGTGGGCCTTAGCCAACATGGGCCGCATGCCCGGCGGCATACGCTTACCGCTGATTCCGCTTAGTACTGAGCATCATCAAGAAGTGAGCCGACGCATACTGACGGCAGGGAACGACAAATGAAAAATTACCGCTTATGGGCTGTGTTGGCCTTCGCCACGGTGCTAACCGGCTGCGGTGCGCTACCGTCGCTGCCGTTTGTTGATAGTGCAGAAAAAGCGCCCAAGCAAACCTATGTAGACTTGCGTCGCCAGCCGCCGCTGCAGATTCCCGAAGATTTGCAGCTCAGCGAACCAAGTCAGGTGTCGGGGGTGCCGCAGATACAGGTGCAGCGTAACGCGTCGTACTATCCCGACCGCCCACCCCTCCCAGACGCAAAATACGCAGCAGACAACCGTAACGAAGTCCGCGTGCAGCGGCTGGCTAACAGAAACTGGTTGGTGATTCCTGAGCCACCCACAACGGCCTGGCCGAAAATGAAACAGTTCTTCGCCGACAACGGAGTCGTGCTGACGGACGACCGGCCTGAATTGGGTCGCTTGAGTACCGACTGGCTGGCCGCCACCGGCCGCCCGGCACGAGATGTGGTGCGCTCGTTACTCGCAACGGCCCGCAGTGAAGCCGGATTAGAGAGTGGCGAAGATCGTTTTCTGATTCGCGTTGAGCAAGGCCTGCAGCCGCAGTCTACCGAAGTTCATTTACGTCATGACAATGATGCACTCGGCGAGGCAGTCGGCATAGATCTAGTGCAGGTGCAGAGCCTAAGCTCTGATCTAGTTGCCGCGGAAAAAGCGCTGTTGGAGCAAATTGGTGCCTATGTCGCGGCGCGGGTTGCTGAGAGCACGGTATCCAAAGTAGCGCTGCAAATTGGCAGTAATCCTAAAACCGATATGCGCCGCAATGCAGACGGCATCCCTGAGTTGAGTTTTTATCTGGACCGCGGACGAGCGTTGGCCTCTCTGACTCAGTCTTTGCGTAATGCTGGAGTCATAGTCAACTACTCGGACAGCAGTTCTGGCCGCTTTGATGTCAGTATTCCTCGCGAAGTGCTTACCGGTGAAAAGAGCGGTGGCTTACTGTGCCGTGTGACCTTCAGCTGCGGCACTAGGGGTGCGACCAATGTCACTTTGCAGATGTCTGCGGCGGTTGCGACGGACAATGGCGAAGCCTTCAAAATATCCGTACTCGAAGACGGCGAATACATGGCCGATTTGGACAAGGCGCAAGAAATTTTGGTGCTGATTCGTGAGTTTGCGACTTGAACAACGAGCTTAGTGTATGGGTGTAGCATCGCTGGGCAGCGGCAGTCGCGGCAACGGAACACTGGTGTCTATCGGGGGTGCCGTCTTTCTGGTGGACTGCGGCTTCAATCTGAAGCAAACAGAGCAGCGGCTTTCGCGCCTGCAACTGAGCCCTGGTGACTTAACGGCTATTTTAGTCAGTCACGAGCACAGCGATCATATTGCGGGCGTAACCGCGTTATCCCACCGCTACTCTATTCCCGTTTACGCCTCATACGGCACGCAAAAAAATGGCCCGAAGGATTTTACCTGCCATGCTTTTGACGGCGATGTGCCGTTTGAAGTGGCTGGGGTCACAGTGAATCCTGTAGTTGTACCCCACGACGCTCGCGAACCCACGCAGTTTGTGCTGCAGCACGAGGCAACCAAGATCGGGGTGTTATCCGACCTCGGCAGTGTTACCCAACATGTGATTAATCAGTTTACTGGCTGCGACTATCTGCTGCTGGAGGCCAACCACGACCGCGGTATGTTGCAGCGCGGCAGTTATCCTGCAGCGCTGAAGCGCCGTGTTGGTGGTGACCACGGCCACCTGTCCAATACCCAGGCAGTAGAGCTGCTGACACGGATTGCCCATACCAACCTGCATGTGGTGATCGGGCATATTAGCGAGCAAAACAACGACGCTGGCCTGGTGGCAGACCTGTTTGCCGGGCTGCGTCCGCAGCTTGGTAGTTTGAGCATCGCCAATCAGCACGAGGGTCAGATGTGGGTAGGCGAGCAGCCTATGACTCGGCAGATATCCTTCGACAAAGTTATGTAAAATCGCGTCTGCAGCAACCTACCGTTAGCCTATTCGCCAGTAAGGGATTACCCCATATGCCAGCCATCAATGTTTCCATGCAAAACTTCCAAACCGACGTTGTGGACGCTTCGCAGAATATGCCTGTGGTGCTGTTGTTCTGGGCCGAACAAGTACCGCCGTCGGTAGAGGTAAAAAATCTCTGTGAGCAAGTGCTGGCGGACTATGCAGGCAAGGCGGTGCTGGCGCTTTCGGATGTGGCTCAAGATCAAACCTTGGCACCACAACTACAGGTGCAAGGGTTGCCGAGTATTCGCATCGTTTACCAAGGTGCTATCGCGGAGCAGATTGATGGTCCGGTGGACGAAGCCCAATTACGCACCATTATAGAAGGTCTTACCCAGTCGTCTGTGGAGGCTATGCAGGGTGACTTAGACCAGCTTATAGCGGCAGCAGACTTTGCCGGTGCGGCGAGCATTTTGCAGCAAAGTATTCATGACGAGCCGAACAATCAGGCGCTGCGCATTGAATTGGCCGATGTGCTTATCCGCAAGGGCGATCTGGACGATGCGCGCACCGTGCTGGGGTCTGTTCCACAAGACACCGAGGGCCGTAGCCGACCGCAGAATCGGCTGGAATTTTGCGAAGAGGCTGCAGCCATGGACAGTGGGGCGGCTTTGCAGGCAGCGGTTGCTGCGAATCCGCAGGATCTAGAGGCATGCTATGCGCTGGCAGTTGTGCAGACGGTGGCAGAAGAATACGAATCTGCGCTTACCCAGTGTTTGGACATATTGCGCTCGGACCGAGAATTCCGCGACGACATCGGTCGCCTGACGATGATTCGAATATTTGATGTGCTGGGCAAGGGTAACGAGCTGGCGACGAAGTATCGCCGCAAGCTTTTCAACGCCATGCACTAGGTTTCACCGAGATGTTTTTTTTTGCTCGCATCCTACACATTCGAGTAACACCGGCATTAACTTAAGCTGTGGAAAATATCTGTATAAACCCTTCGATGACATTGGCTCCGAAGGGGTTTGAGCCAGTCAAGATTGTGTTTTTGGATAGGCCCTAGAGCGTCATCCGAAAGTTGACAGGGCCGATTTTGTAAGGAAAATCAGGGGTCTGTAGTTAGTGAGCACTAACTTTCTGCGCCGATTTTATGCACACTTAAGCGCATACAAACTGTTAGCGCTAAGATGCGCGCGAACTTTCGCAAGCTGCAATACAATTTCATTCTAACCCATTGATAACTATACTGAAATTGCGATTTAGTGATTTCAAGCTGTGGCATTTGCCGCGCGGATCAGGAAAACGCGCGCATGTCGGGCCCAAGTTATCCTCAAAGTTATCCACAGGTTTGCCGGTTTTTTGTGCACAAAAAGGTTTGAAATCAGTCTCCAAAGCAGAATGAGAATTTTGGTAACAAAAGCGGTTAGAAAGTAACGTGCTGACTGTTCTGCTGGCATTCGATAGCTCTATATTTGGCGGCTGACCTCAAACCGGAGTAGGGTTGAGGCGTATCGATTCGGTTGCGCAAAGGAGTATGGGTCGCCATGAATGATTCGCAGAATACGGTTGGGGCAACGCCAGAACAGCGGCTGCAGGAGACACTGGCGCGCTATCAAGAGCTGGGGGTGCGGCAGGTCAAACTCGGCCTAACCGACATTGATGGAGTGATTCGCGGTAAATATGTTGGCCTGACTAAGTTCGCCAGCCTGCTCACCAAACAGGGCGGTTTTTGCGACTGCGTCTTCGGCTGGGATATGGACGACCAGCTCTACGATGGCGGCGACTACACCGGCTGGCACAGTGGTTTCCCGGATACCGGCTTTCGCCTGTTAGTAGAAACCGAGCGCTGGTTGGCCGAGGAGGAGTGCCCCTACTTTATTGCTGAATTTGTCGAGCGTGACGGCAGCGACCACCCATTATGCCCGCGCACTCGTTTGCGCAACTTGCTGGAGCGCTTCGCGGCACAGGGGCTGAGAGTGCGCGCTGGCTTTGAGTATGAATTCTTCGTCTTTAACGAAACCCCTCATAGCATTCGCGACAAGGGTTATCGTGACCTAACCCCCATCAGCCCCGGCAACTTTGGTTACTCGGTGCTGCGTACCGCTGCGCTGGGCAACGAGTTTTCAGCCTTTATGAACTATTGCGCAGATATTGACTGCGAGCTGGAGGGCCTGCACTGCGAGACCGGCCCCGGAGTTTGGGAAGCAGCGCTAGCGTCCCAGCAGGGCTTGGAAGCAGCTGACAGAGCATCGCTGTTTAAGACCATGGCCAAGGGCTACTTCCAGCGCCGCGAGATGCTCGCTACTTTTATGGCCAAGTGGTCGATGGATTATCCGGGCCAAAGTGGCCATCTGCATTTGAGTCTGAGCGATGCTGACGGCACCAACATTTTTTTCGACGCGGCCGATGCTGCCGGAATTTCTCAGCGCATGCGTCATGCGGTAGCCGGTCTGCAGCGCTATTTGCCCGAGTTCCTTGCCATGCTCGCACCCACAGTGAACAGCTATACGCGCCTCGTGAAGGGTGCTTGGGCGCCCACTGCAGCTACTTGGGGTATTGAAAACCGAACCGCTGCGATTCGGGTAATTCCCGGCGATCAGTACAGTCAGCGTATCGAAGTGCGCGTTGGTGGTGCTGACGCCAATCCCTACTTAGTGCAGGCCGCTGCCTTGGCCGCCATGGAAATAGGCCTGCAGGAAAGCCTTCAGCCCGACGAGCCTGTGGCGGGCAACGCCTATGAAGCGGAAGATGACCTGCCGCTAGCCTTCCACTTCGCCTCAGATCTTGCCAACGCCGCAAGTCGCTTTGAGGATTCTGCAGCCGCTAACAAGTGTTTTGGCGATGTCTTTGTAAAACACTTTGCCATGACGCGGCATTGGGAGGCCCGGGAATACCACCGCAACATCAATAGCTGGCAGCTCGAACGGTATTTTGAAATAGTCTGACGCTGCAACGAACTACCTGCGATTAACCTATGCCTGAGCCCGTACCTACATCGAAGCCTAAGCCCCTTCACCTCGGTATTTTACAAACAGATTCCGTGCTCGAAGACCTGCAGCCGCGCTTCGGCGATTACCCGAGCATGTTTGAAGACCTGTTTCGGGCCGCGGATCCGACCATGCGCTTTACCACCTACAATGTGCAGCAGGCCCTGCCCGCGAGTCTCGACTGCGATGCTTACCTGATTACTGGCTGCAAGCTCAGTGTCTACGACGACTTGCCGTGGATTGCCGAACTGGCAGACTTTGTGCGTATGGCCATGGCGGCACAAAAGAAAATTCTCGGCATCTGTTTTGGTCATCAGCTTATGGCGCATTTCTTTGGTGGCGCAGTCGGGCCAGCCTCCGTGGGCTGGGCGGTGGGGGTGCAAACCAGTGACTTGGTGCAGACCCCAGCGTGGATGACTAGCGTCGGGCAGGCACCCCTGCAGCTGCACTTGGTTTCCAGTCACAAAGACCAAGTGCTGGAATTGCCCGAGGGTGCCGAGGTTTTTGCCAGCAGCGATTTTTGTCCGGTATCTGGCTTCACCATGGGTGAGCGGGTGCTTACCATACAAGGCCACCCGGAACTCAGCGCAGAATACTCCCAAGCGCTGATGGGTGTGCGTCGACAACTGCTGGGCGAGCAGGTTTATCAGGCTGGGGTCGACAGTTTGCGTCAAGACACGGACGAGGCCTTGTTCACCCGCTGGATGATCGCCTTCATTCGTAGCAGTGCGGATCAACTCGCTGCGAAACCTTCAGCCCGAGCGTATAGTGGTTAAACCGCCACGCGGCTTTGCCCGCTTTCTTCTGCGCGCTGCGCGGCTGCTAAAAAATCCAGCCCTGCTGCGCCAGGTACTGGCTCAGGCGTCGAGCAAGTTGGGTCGCAGGGAAGGCTCAGGTGCGCTGCGCGAGGTAAAGGAACAGCTGCTGCGTTTGCTAGCGCTGTTAAAGGACTATGTGGCCGGTGACTACCGCGACGTATCGACCCAAACCATGGTGATAGTAGTGGCGGCTATCGCCTATTTTGTGGTGCCCTTTGACGGCGTTCCAGATTTTCTCTTTGGCTGGGGCTTGGTAGATGACGCCGCAGTCATCACCTATGTGGTGGCCCAAATCTCTGGCGAACTGGAGGCCTTTGCACGTTGGCAAGACGCCCAGCGAGAAAAAGCTGGAAGTTCCGACGCGCCGGATAACGCGCTAAATAAAGACGACAACCTACCCAGCGATCCATCAGACGATGACGACTGCTAGTCGCCTAGTCAGCCTGCGCCATCGTCAGCGCCATCGTCAGCGCCATCGTCAGCGCCGTTGTCTCTTATTGCCGCTGCTATGCACGCTGCTAGCTCTGGCGGCGACGGCTGATGCCTCTACCGAGGATGCAAACCTTGCCCTCAAATACCGTATCTATGTCTTGGGTTTACCCACGGTGTTCGATGCTGCGCTAAGTGTTAAGCGAACTGTTGCAGATGACCAAGGAAGCGAAAAAGTGGTTGTTACCAGTACTTTGGAAAACTGGCTGGTAAGTAATTTTCATCGTAGCGAGTTGACCCTCAAGGACTGTCGTTATCGGCCCCAGCGCTACCACAATTATGGCTTTAGTCCCGGCTGGCGCTTCGACGATACCGTGGAGTACGACTGGGATAACTTGCAGGCCAGTTATCGGGGTGAGTTGCAGCGGCCGGGTCAGAAGGAAGGTGTGTATCAGGAGTTCGAACACCGGCTAGAGGATCCCGCCACAGCCGGTGCCTATGTCGACAAGCTTAGCCAAGTTTTTGTTATGGGTTGTCACTTTGACGCAGCCGAAGACGATCAGCCACTGTTACTCAACTATTTGGACGATACCCTTGGCCGCTATCGGGTGCGCGTGGTGCAGCGCGGCAAAATGCTGCGGGTGGCAGGGCGGGACTATGCAACCCTGCAGGTACAATCAGCACCCTTTGAGGCGACGCCGGGCAGTATTCATCGTCGAGTGAACTATTGGCTGGTACCCGAGCTAGGGTATTTACCTGCGCTGATCAAAACCAAGTTGGGCAGCCTGCCACTGACCGTAAAGTTAGTTGATCTTGTTCCAGTTCCAGTCCCAGTCCCAGTTCCAGTTCCAGCTACCGCTTACGCTCCCACTCCGCCCCAGTAACGTAATCGACCCATTCTGTGCGTTAGACCTTGCTGGGAATTTACGCCAGTATCTCTGCCTGCGCCGCTCCGTTAAGGTGAGGGGAAAATTTGTGACGGCGAGCGTTAATCCAAAAAGTTTGGGGAGAAAACCATGGACTTTCATTTTGCGTCAGCCTTTGAACAGGTAGCGGACAAGTTTCCCAATCGTATAGCCACTATCTCTGACGATAAATCGCTGAGCTGGAAGGACTTTGAACGTCGTGCATCATGTATTGCCAGTCTGCTCGAAGAGCATGGTCTGGGACCTGACTCCAAGGCCGGTTTGTACCTGCACAATTGCAGTGAGTATCAAGAGGCACAGTTCGGTATTTTCAAAGTGGGTGGCTGCCCGATCAACGTCAACTATCGCTACAAGTCTGACGAGTTGGTGTACTTACTCGACAACAGCGATGCGGAAGCCGTATTTTTTCAGTCCTGTTATGCCATGCGTATTTGGGAAATTCGTGACCGACTGCCCAAGGTAAAGCTTTTCGTGCAAATTGATGACGGCACCGAGTCCTTACTCAAAGGCGCACAGGATTACGAGCGTGCGATCCGCACCCACAAGCCGCTGCCTCGACGGCCGCAGAATCCGCAAGGCGTTTACATGCTCTATACCGGCGGCACTACAGGCATGCCCAAGGGGGTTATGTATCCAGTTGGTGGCTTCGCCCAGTACTTTCTTGCGGCTGGGGCGCAAGGGCTAGAACTTGAACCGCCAGAGAATTTGGCGGCCTATGGCGACTTTCTTGACCAGATAAGCGCGCCGCCCGTTAGCCTGCCAGCGTGTCCGCTTATGCATGGCACCGGCGTTTGGTTGGGCAGCTTTGCGCCCATGCTCCTGGGCGGTACCGTGGTCACCACCTCTAAGTTGGGCCTCAATCCGGATGCCCTGTTGGCCATGGTAGAAGACCATCGGGTCACTGACTTGGTTATTGTTGGTGACGCTTTCGCTCGGCCTATTTTAGCTGCGTTGGATGATGCAGAAAAACGCGGCACTCCCTATCGCATCGAATCGCTTAAGCAAATTTCCTCCAGCGGTGTGATGTGGAGCCAAGAGATCAAACAGGGCCTGCTGCGTCATCATGACATGGTGCTCGCTGACCTTATGGGGTCTACCGAAGGCGGCATGGGCAGTTCAGTAACGACCCGGGAAGCTACCGCCAGCACGGCAAAATTTGAGCTAAGCGACGGCGTGGCAGTGATCACAGACGACGACCGATTGGTGCAGCCAGGGTCTGGTGAGATGGGCAAAATTGCTACATCGGCCTTCGTACCGCTGGGTTATTACAAAGACGAAGAAAAATCAGCCGCTACTTTCCGCGAAGTGAACGGCGTGCGTTACAGTTTTCCAGGCGACTACGCGACGGTCGCCGCAGACGGTACGATTACCCTGCTTGGTCGTGGCAGTGTGTGTATTAACACCGGCGGTGAAAAAGTATTTCCTGAAGAAGTGGAAGAGGCGGTAAAACGCCACAGCCTTGTTGAAGATTGTCTTGTTGTAGGACTACCAGACGAACGCTTCGGTGAGCGTGTGGTGGCCGTTACCTCCTTGTACGACGCAGCGGAAGTTGCTGCGGAAGATATTATTACTTTCGCTGCCGATCACTTGGCGGGGTATAAGCTACCCCGTCAGATCCTCATTACCGATGTCGTGCGCCGCGCACCTAACGGTAAGGCCGACTACAAGTGGGCCAAGGCTTATGCAGAAAAAAATCAATAAGCGTGACAACTCGAATTAGGAGTTTGATATGACAGCCGAGCAAAATCAGGGGCCTTTGGCCGGTGTGCGGGTTATAGACCTCACCAGTATGATCTC
Organism: Gammaproteobacteria bacterium; assembly: GCA_002731575.1. GTDB lineage: Bacteria > Pseudomonadota > Gammaproteobacteria > Pseudomonadales > Azotimanducaceae > UBA4421. The sequence continues at coordinate 19,420 of PCCE01000052.1, forward strand.
CGGTCCGGTGGCCACTATGATGCTGGCAGACCAAGGAGCCGACGTTATTAAAGTTGAGGCACTGGACGGTGACTTGGTGCGCGGTGCCGGGGCAACGCGCTCGGGTATAACCTCTACCTTTATATCCTCCAATCGCTCCAAACGCGCCTTGGCCATCGACTTGAAATCCGCCGCCGGTGTGGCTGCGCTGAAGAAGCTGCTGCAAACCGCCGACGTCATGGTGCAGAATTTTCGCCCCGGGGCGATAGAACGCATGGGTTTCGGCGAAGACGTAGTACGCGCCTTGAACCCGGATATTGTCTACGTTTCCATCAGCGGTTTTGGCGATAGCGGCCCCTATGCCCATCAACGGGTCTATGACCCAGTGATTCAGGCCCTGTCGGGCTTGGCGGCAATACAGGCCGACGGCGAAACCGGCCGACCAAAAATGATTCGTACCATCATTCCAGATAAAACCACGGCGGTGACTGCAGCCCAAGCCATTACTGCAGCGCTGTTCTCCCGCGAGCGCACCGGCGAGGGCCAGCATATTCGGCTAGCCATGCTCGACACCATGGTCGCCTACCTGTGGCCCGAGGGCATGGGTGGTTTCACGCTGGTGGGTAAGGAAGTGAAAAACGCTCGGGCCCAGCTGTCGCCAGACCTCATTTTTCAGACCACCGACGGCTACATTACGGCTGGGGCCATGAGCGACAAAGAATGGAGGGGTCTGTGTACCGCATTAGGTCACACCGAGTGGTTGGATGATCCGCGCTTTTTGACCGTTAATGATCGCGCCGTTAATGCCACCGACCGTCTTGCCTTAACCGGCGAAGTATTGGCCACCAATACCTGTGCTTATTGGCTTAAGCGTCTAGACGCCGAAGGCGTTCCTTCTGCTCCAGTGCTGTCGCGTGAAGAAGTTATCAGCCATCCGCAGATTCAGGCCAACGACCTGATTCACGAATACGATCACCCCATAGCCGGGCGTATTCGTCAGCCCCGCCCCGCTGCACGCTTTGACCGCACCCCGGCAGAGATACAGCGACCGGCACCGGGTCTGGGTGAGCACAGTGCAGAAATTTTGTCCGAGTTGGGCTATAGCGAGGAACAAATCAACGCCTTGGTAGCGGACGGCGTGTTGGGTGTAATGGCGGATCCGAACATCGGGTGAGATGACCTTCCAAGGCTTGAGATGTGAGCTGGATTCCGCCGCCCGCTTGTTACGGGTCAATCCTGCCCGACCTATCCCCGGCTAGATCTATCTCGTTAGGTTGTTCAAATGACAGCGGCTTCGGCTTTATGACGTAAGCGCTCACGGCGTCCACCTACCGCGATAAAGAACGGTCCGAGACAGCAAATGGCCATTAGCCCGGCAAGTACTTGGAAGGCGAGCTGATAGCTGCCGGTTTGGTCGTAAATCAAACCTGCGATGGGTGAGGCCAGTAGCGCCCAAGGCATTTCAACAAATCGTAGGAGACCGGCCGCACTGCCAAAAGAGCGGCTGCCTAAGGTGCTGGATATGGCAAAGGTGCGCAGTGGCGACATACCCGAGTAACCGAAGCCGTACAAGCAGCCTGCCAGCACTGCCGCTATGGTTGAGTTGGCGGCGCCAAACAATAGTAGCGCCGCGCCCTGACAGATTAGCGCCAACCAAATGCTCACCCGTGCGCCAAGGAAATCGGAGAGCCAGCCAACAACCGGTTTGCCGAGGGCGGCGAATAGTGCGGTAATGGATAACACCATGGCCGCGCTTTCGCCGCTTAGGCCAATGTCCTTTAGGTGCGAAAACAGATGCAGCATGACCGCGGCAAAAACACAGAACATTGCGCCGAAGATTACACTGATAGCCCAAAACCCCTTATGCGTAAGCATTTGCTTGGTGCTCCAAAGTAAGCTGTCTTCTGCAATGTCGATCATCTCTTCTGGGTGATCGTCGACATATTGCTGGCCGTCACGTACCTCACCAATTTCTGCCGGTCGGTCGCGCATAAACAGATAGACCGCCGGGAACAACGCGAGAGCAGTGGTTGCGCCAAAGACTAAGTAGGCGTTGCGCCAGTCGATGGCGTCAATCATGCCGTTGACCAAGGGTGGCATCACGATGCCGGAGATGGACGCACCCATGACAGCAAAAGCAATGGCCCGGCCGCGCCAGTGGTCAAACCAATTCATCACCGTGCGGTGCCAAACCTGACCGCCCATGGTGGCCATGCCCAGTCCCATACAGAGGCTGACGACAAAGTAGAACTGAAGCAAGCTGGCAACATAGGCCAGCAGAACATAGGAACAGGCGACAATTGCAATGCCGCCAATCAGGACTTTCTTTGGCGACCCGTAGTCCAAATAGCGACCTAAATAGGGGGCAATAACCGCACCGGTAATAACGGCGCAGGAAAAGCCCATAAATGCTGAAGCGGTTGCCGTCGTCTAGGGTATTCGCCAAGTGAGGTAAGAAAAGGCCACGCGAATAGGAATAAAAGCCGGTGCCGAGGAAGCCGAGTAGGGCCGAAACGGCAACGATAACCCAGCCGTAGAACCACTGCCGTTGTTCGCCACTGTTGTTGTTTTTGCTACTAATACAGCCCCCAATTCTCAGCATGCAGCATGCAGCATGCAGCATGCAGCATGCAGCTTGCGCGGTCACCGCAATTTATGAAGGCGAAGAGCAAGGCGCTAAGCCAGTCAGCATAGCGCAAATTGACCGGCGGTGAATTTCGCCTACTGCCAGAGACTTTTGCCAACCCAGGCAGGCCGCGGCTATGTCAGTTGAAATCTCGGTGATAGACTGAAAGTCGAAGAAGGAAAAGCTACGCGGAGGAGAAACGCACCATGGCGATGCAACATACGCCCCTACTGATGTCCAACATCTTGGACCGCGGCGCCCAGGTCGCGCCTAACGAAGAAATTGTTACCCTCACTGAGAACGGTGTGCGTCGTCAGACCTACAAGCAGTCTCGGGACCGCTCGCACCAACTTGCCCATGCGTTGGCAGGCGCTGGCATTAAGGTCGGTGACCGAGTAGGTACCTTTATGTGGAATGGCTCGCGCCACTTAGAGGCCTATCACGCCTGCGCCGGCATGGGTGCAGTACTGCACACCCTCAATGTTCGGCTATCGGAAAAAGACCTTGAGTACATTGTTAACCATGCCGAAGACCAAATCATTATTGTCGACGCCGACGTGCTGCCCTTACTGGAAAACCTCAAAGCCAAGATCCCAACGGTGCGTAAAGTCATTGTTGCCACCGAAGAGGGCTTCGAGGGCTGGTCTACCGAGCTACCGGACGCAGTTGACTATGAGGCCTTTATTGCCGGCCATCCAACCACCTATGAATGGCCGCAAATAGATGAAAATTCGCCAATGGGCCTGTGCTATACCAGCGGCACCACGGGCAACCCTAAGGGTGTGGAATACGAACATCGTTCCCAGTATTTGCACACACTTACTCAATGCATGACAGACTCCATGGGCCTGACGGGCACGGATACTGTTTGCGGCATCGTGCCGATGTTCCATGCCATGGGCTGGGGTATACCTTGGTCTGCGCTGATGCTGGGCTGCAAGCAGGTTATGCCGCATCGGTTCATGGACCCTGCGCGACTGCTCGATCTGATGGTTAGCGAAAAGGTCACCTTGTCCGCCGGGGTGCCAACTATTTGGCAGGGCGTTAAGGGTTTGTACGAAGCGAACCCAGATGCCTACGACTTGTCCTCCCTGTCGCGTCTGACCTGTGGTGGCAGCTCGCCGCCGCCGTCGCTGATTCGCTGGTTCTGGGATGAACTCGGCGTAGAAATGATTCAGGGCTGGGGTATGACGGAAACCTCACCCTTGGCCACTTTGTCGCGCCGCGTCATGAAGCGTTCTCAACTGTCTATTGGTGAAGATCAGCAGTTTGAAAACGTCGCCAAAGCGGGTTTGTTAATGCCCGGACTGGAACTGGATATCTTTGACGAAGAGTTCAACCGACTGCCACACGATGGCGAAACCGTGGGCGAAATTTTGGTCCGCGGACCATGGATTTGTTCCGAGTACTTTAATAATCCGCAGCCGGATAAGTTTCATGACGGCTGGCTGATTACCGGTGACGTGGGCAAGATCGATCCAGAGGAGTATTTGATCATCGCCGATCGCTCTAAGGACTTGGTCAAGAGCGGTGGCGAATGGATTTCGTCGGTAGATTTAGAGAATCATATTGTCGGTGTGTCCGGCGTGGCCCAAGCCTGTGTGGTCGCACAGCCACATCCAAAGTGGGACGAACGCCCGGTGGCCTTGGTGATCCTTGATGCAGGCGCAGAAGTCAGCCCACAGGTAATTTTGCAGCACTGTGAAAGCGCCTTTGCAAAGTGGCAATTGCCGGACGAAATTCTATTTGTCGATTCGATACCGCTGACCTCCACCGGCAAAATGGATAAGAAAGTCGTACGTGCAGATTTGGAGTCCAAGGGCTACCAACTACCATCGCTGCGAGGTGAGTCTGCGGGTTAACCCCTACGCAACGCACACGGGGATGTTGGTACCAGCATCCCTTTTTTTATCCGCAGCGTTTTATTGCCGCAGCATTTACGCCTCGCAAAAAGGAAGCCCATGTTAGATAACCCTAGTGGCCAGCACTTCGAAGCAGCCCATCGGCCCACCGGATTGCATCACTCGGTGCCAAAACACCACAGCGCTGATCCGTTTGCTTGTCCGTGCTGCGCCAATGTCTTTGCCGAAACTCTGCGGCTGAGCAGTATAGATCTAGCTGAGCAGGCTCGGCGCACGCCCAAGGCCCCAGACCGTGCAGCCCCAGCGCCTTTTTTGGTGACAGGTGCGCAACTGATCACCATGAATGCAGCAGCACCTGCAGCCGAGGCTATGTTGGTCGAAGAGGGCCGCATCGCTTGGGTAGGTATTCTGGATGATATGCCCGAGGCCGCCGAGGGTAAGGCGCGCCTAGACCTCAAAGGCAAGGTCGTAGTGCCGGGATTTGTAGAACCCCATATGCACCTGCCACCGCTGGCCATGATGCATGGGTTTTCTAATATTGGTCCCAATCGTTTCGATAGCACCGAGCAGGCCTTGGCGCAGTTGGCCGAGGATGCGGCAAATACGCCAAAGGGCGAATGGGTAGTGGGGCGTCAGTTTGATCCCTCTTTGCAGCATGGCCCCGACTATTTGACCAAGGATATGCTCGATGCCGTTAGCACAGACCATCCGGTCTTCGTCTATAACACCTCACTGCACCTAGGTTACTGCAACTCGGTGGCGTTGACCCTTGCGGGCATAGACGCCACAACCCCAGATCCTCAAGGAGCGGAGATTGGGCGTGATGCGCAGGGTAATCCCAATGGTGTGCTCAAGGCCGGTCCCGCTATGGCGTTAGTGGTGCGCCACAACACTAAGCTCAAGCACGGCAACATTGCTGAGGGTTGTTTGAGCGTGCTGAGGCAAGCTAATGCGGTGGGAATCACCATGCTTTGCGATCAGGGCACGGGCATGTTTCAGGGCATCAAGGAGCTCGAGGTATACCAGAGCATGCGCGAAAGTGGCCGCATGACTGCTCGCTTTCGCTACAGCGTTAGTCAGGCCATGGCCCAGCGCTGGGACGAAGCCAAGCTGCTCTGGGGTGAGGGCGACGAATGGGTGCGGCGCACCGGCTGGAAAATTGTCTCCGATGGATCGAATCAGGGCCGCACCGGGCTGCAGCGCGAGGCCTTTATCGGAATCGACGGCGACAACGCCCACGGCATGGCCTATATCGAAAAAGCAGAGCTAGATGCAGCAGTAGAAACCCGGCTGCGGCAGGGGTGGGCCGTATGTGTTCACGCCAACGGAGACGCAGCCATTGATCGGGCCTTAGACGCCTTTGCCAAGGCTAAGGCCAAGGGTTTGGACCCTGCGGCCATGCGCTGTCGGATCGAGCACTGCAGTATCTTGCACGACGAACAAATTGAACAAATGGCCAAGCTTGGTTTGTCCCCAAGTTTTTTGATCGGTCATGTGCATTATTGGGGTAAGGCCTTTGTAGAGGATATTTTTGGTTTGGAGAAAGCCTCCAAACTCGACCGCACCGGTGCCTGCGAAGATCAGGGTATCCGCTGGAGTTTGCATTCCGATGACCCAGTAACCGAAATGAATCCCCTGCGCTGTATGGAAAATGCCGTGGTGCGCAACATGTGGCGGAGCGATGAACTGCTATCGCCAGAAGAGCGGGTACCCGCAGCGGCAGCCCTGCGGGCTATGACCATTGATGCGGCATGGCAGTGTCATTCAGATCACGAGGTGGGCAGTCTTGAAGTGGGTAAATTCGCTGACTTTGTGGTGCTCGATCAGGACCCCTTAACCATAGCCCCTGAAGGCTTGGGAAGCATTGAGGTGTTGCAAACTTGGGTTGGCGGTGAACAAGTCTACGGTGACAGCTGAGTGTTAGTGAGCCTGCCCTGAGCGCCGAGGTGATTAGGTAACAGCAGGCTGGGGGGGCTGGGTAGACGGGTCAGCTGCAGGGTCTTTGCCTGCACGCTTGCGCTGTATCGCCGCATAGCTGGCAGGAATTAGGTAAAGGGCGATTACCGCCGAACCCGCAACCCCACCCGCGATAGCTGTGGCCAGTGGCGGCCAGAACTTTCCGCCGTTGACGATCAAGGGAATGAATCCGCCAATGGTAGTCAGGGTGGTGGAAATAATATGCCGCGACGCATCCATCACCACGTTGACCACCGCTTCGGTTTCACCGCTGCTGGCCTCAGGGCTGGCCTTGAGTGCCGATAGCACGATAATTGCTCCGTTGATCGCTAGCCCCATCATGCCCAGCGCGCCGATCAGCGCCATGTAGCCAAATGGATAGCTGAAAATCCTCAGCCCAAGCAGGGCTAGGCCAAAGCTCAGGATGGCTACGAGGCCAATCAGCCCGGCCTGACGGAAGGAGTTCAAAGATAAAATGACAACTGCAGTCATAGCCAAGGCAAAGAAGACAAACACCGACACAATGTTGCCCATGGATTCGGCACTCTCTTCGGCCACTCCACCCACCGACAGTCGATAGCCCGGCGGTGGCTGATAACCCTTTTCCGCAAGCGTGGCGCGAATATCCTGCATTACCGTGTCCGGCAGGGTAAAAGGCTGCAGAAAGGCCTGCACCGTACTTAGGCGCTCGCCTTGGCGGCGGTCAATGGCTGAGGCCGTGGGCTGTAGCTGCCATTCGCCTAATTCTTGCAGCGGTATGCCGTCCCGGTTATTGGCGAGCATGGGCAGGGTGGTGAGATCGGCCATATCATTGCGGTAGCGGTCAGCCAACTGCACCCGCACCGGAATCTGCCGGTTGCCTTCTACTACGGTTCCTGCGGCTTGGCCGCTGAGTAGCGCGTTAATGTTCTGCGCCAGTTCTCCAGTGCTTAGGCCCCCTGCGGCCGCGGCATTCTCCCGAGGTGCGAAAGCCAGCTTTGGTTCCGCAGTAGACAAAGTGGCGCGCACAAAGGTTACCTTAGGCAGGGCCGACACCAGCGCACGCAGAGTCTGTGCTTCGCGCCCAAGTACATTCAGGTCGGGCCCGATAATGCGCAGCTCTATGGGAGCATTGGTGGGCGGACCTTGCTCAAAGGGTATGGCCAGTACTTCAGCCTCAGGCAGCGCTCGAGACAAGTCGTCCTGCAGGGTTTTCAGGACTTTCTCGGTATCAACTGCCGATGTGGTATTGACCCAGCCAGAGGCAAAACTTGGCACGCGTTCGTTCAAAGACACCACGTTGTAATACACCCGTGGCGCACCTTCGCCAATGGTCCAGAAAGTATCGGTCACATTGGGGTAGCTGCGCAGCACCTCGTCGGCGCGAACAACGCTGTCACGGGTCTCCCATATGGACGCTTGGCTGGGTAGGGCGATTTGTACCTGAAACTGATTGCGGTCAACTGCCGGGAAGAACTGGTTGGTTAGGGTTGGCGCGAGCGCAAAGCCGATGAAGGGCATGATAAGCGCCGCACCAATGCCGATGATGGGCCGGTTAATGGCAACCTGTAGCGTGCGCCGATAGGCGGCGGCCAGACCTGGGTTGGAAAATCCCTGCTGCCACCAGCGTCCACCACCCCGAGAAGGCCAGCGATTCTCAAGGTAACCGGCAAAGGCCGGAATGACGGTCATTGCTAACAGGAACGAACTGGCAACCGACAGAGCTACCGTGACCCCTAGTGTGCCAGTAAAGTCGCCGACACCGCCCGGAGCCAAGGCAATGGGCATAAAGGCAAAAACCGTAGTCGCTGTAGAGGCTCCCAAGGGTACCCAGAGGTGCTGGACAGATTGTTCTATGGCGGTACTGATTTGTGCGCCACGTTTGCGTTTGAGCTTGTAGTCCTCCACTACGACGATGGCGTTGTCGATAAGCAGGCCTAGGGAAATAATCAGACCGGTAACTGACATTTGGTGCAGAGGAATTTGCAGATACATCATGCCGACTAACACCATGGCCCCAGACAGCGGCAAGGCTATGCCCACGGTCAGCGCTGAGCGTAGCCCCATCATCCAAATAAGCAGGAGCAAAACCAGAATCAGCGCAAATACTAAGTTGGTGCCTAGGGACATCATGCGGTCGCCTGTATAGGTGTTTTGCAGATACACAACATCCAGCGCAATACCATCAGGCAGGCTCGCCTCAAGTTTGTTTACCGTCGCCAGGGCGCTCTTGGTCCAGGTTTCAATTTGCAGGCCGGGCTGCATTTTGGCGTTAACGAAAATAACCCGCTCACTGCCGTGAAAGGCGAGGCTGCGGGGTGGGTCGAGAGTAGTCTTGCTCACCGAGGCGATGTCAGAGACACGCAGCGTTTGATTGTTGGCGCTAACCGCCAGGGGAATCCGCGCAATGCGTTCAGTGGATTTGAGATCGGCCTGCACCTCTACCAGCATATCGCTGCTGCCCGAGCGCAGCCTGCCAGCAGGTATCTTGGTATCAGCACGGGCGATTGCGCTGGCGACTCGGCCTGCACTCATACCGCTGGCCACCAGTTTGTATGGGTCTAGACCGACCCGTATCTCTTCCTCGGCCTCGCCCCAGGTTTCGGCTATTTCAGTGCCCTGGGTGTTAGCGAGGTTAATACGCAGTGTTTCTGCAATACGCGACAAAATACCCATCTGGGGTTCCGATGGATGTTGCCAGCTTAAGGCGACAATAATGGTAGAGGCGATGGGCTGGCGGATTTCTAGCTCGGGCTCGATGGTGCCCGGTGGCAGTATGGGCACAGTGTCGCCCAAAATGTCTCGCACCTCGGACCAGACGTTGTCGGTTTCAGATGACGCAACGCTTTCGTAAAGTTCCACCCCCACAACGGATTGGCCGGCTTTTGAGCTGGAGGTGAGTTCCTTAATCTCAGGGATTTCCCGCAGCGCTGTCTCTATTGGTTCGCTGATCAGAGTTTCCATGCGCAGCGCTGTGGCGCCGGGCAAGAACGTTATGACCCCAGCGTAGCGCTCAGCCATTTTGGGATCTTCCTGACGCGCCAGACCCTGAAAAGCTGCGCCGCCCAAGACGACGATAAACAGCACCAGCAAGGCGCTGACGCGAGGGTTGGTATAGAACAGATTAGCGCGCACTGACTACGATCTCGCTGGCAACGGGTATGACGCGCTGACCCTGCACAATACGCTGGGTGCCGGTAGCAACCACTCGATCGCGTGCTGAGAGCAAACCTCGCACGAACGCTCGGTCGCCCTCGTTGTGCACGATCTCTACCAATCGTCGCTGTACGGTGTTTTCAGCATCGATAATGAATAACCCCCAAAGACCGCGATCCATAGCAGTCAGGGCATCAATGGGCACCCAAAAGCCTTGACCGGGGACGCGCTCGCGCAACGCCAGTTCAACAACGGCGCCCAAGGGAATGCGTTGGTCTGCGAGGGTGAATACTGCTGTTGCCGTTCGAGTGTTTGGGTTTACCTCTGGAAGCAGGCTGCGTAGGCGCGCTTGGGCTTCAACCTGCTGCCATTGCACAGTGTATGAGTCGCCGACCTTGAGTTGGCCGACGGCGCTTTCGGGAATGCCCACATGGGCTTCGCGCTTATCGGTTTCGACTAGGTCTAATGCCGGTACCCCCGGGCCGATTTGCGAACCTTCATCCACATGGCGGCTTTGAATTGCACCGGCAAAGGGTGCTCGAATGGCGGCTTCGGCGACGGCAACCTGCATGGCTTCCACGGTAGCCTGAGCGCGGCCTAGCGACGCCTCGGCGACTGCCAGTTGGGCCTTGCTCGCCTGAAACTGCAAGAATGCTTCGTCGAAGGCTTGTTGAGACACATTGCCATTGGCGCGCAGCATGCGTATTCGACCTTCGGTGTTGGCGGCCAGCTCGGTTTGTGCCCGTGCTGCGCGGCGATTGGCGTCGGCAAGAACGCGTTCGGATTGCGCGCGGCGCAGGTCAGATTCCAAGCCACGGGTATCGAGTTGCGCCAGTAGCTGACCGGCAGTAACCGTATCGCCCAGATCAACCGCAACCATGGCCACTTCGCCACCACGCTTAAAGCCCAACTGGGCGCGTCGCGCTGCGGTACTGGTGCCTGCATAAACCCGGTTCGTGGTGAAGGCGGCTTCAGGCGTGACGCTGATATACGTCACGGTGAGTTCGGCGTAGGCGGCTGGCACGATTGCTGCCATAACCCCTGCAGTAACAAGGAGTAGTATGACGCGTTGGATCAGTAACAGAGCCCAGCCGGATGGTCGAAAGCAGCGCATAAACAACCTCTATAGAGTTTGCAGGTTTGCAAGGTTAGAAAAATCTTCTAATGTAAGCAATGCTTACATTGGGTGTCGGGGGCACGATAACGAGAAAGATGCGGAGAGAGTGTGAAAACCAGATCGAAATATCATCATGGCGAGCTGCGCAAAGTACTGTTGGCGCTTGCGGTGCAGCAAATTGCTGCTGTAGGTATCGAGAAGCTGAGCATTCGCGAGCTAGCGCGACAGGCTAGGGTTTCGGCGACAGCACCATTCCGCCACTTCCCTGACAAGTTAACCCTGCTCGCCGCTTTAGCCATCGACGGTTTCACAGAGTTGGCTCATCGCATGCAGAGCCCAGCGCAGACAAAGCAAGACTGGGAAACCCAGTTTGTGCAGTTGGGCAGCACCTATGTGCAGTTCGCCGAGGATTACCCTGTGCACTACCAACTGATGTTCGGTGCCGTGCTTGGCGATTTTTCCAAATTTCCCGAGCTGCAGCAGGCCGCGTCAAACGCCTACAGCATGCTCGACAAACTATTGGCAGCAATAAAGTATGAAGAAAGGCTCCGCGCGGAGGTCAGTGTGCTGGGTGGACTGGTCTGGTCCACTGTGCACGGAATGGCGTCACTGAAGTTGAATGTGCCTCCAGCCGAACAGAGTGTGGATGCGGCCCCCCGGCAGGCGGTAAAAGCGCTGACCCAAGATTTGCATGGTCCGCTGCAGATGCTCTATCGGGGTATTCTGGCTTCAGGATAATTTGATTTTACTCCCCCTTACGTTCTCTCTACTGTTCGTTCCGAGAGAGGAAATACGAAATGAAGTTATCAATAATTGTGGTCTCTGTAGGCTTGGCCTGTTCGTTGTTTGGCTGCGGTGGCGGCGGCTCGTCTGGGTCGACAGTCAACAATTCGAATACAAATACAGCAGGCTCTCCGCCACCGGCAACAGAAGCTGCTGAGCATTGGGGTTTGTCTCGGGTGGAGCCTAGTGAGGTATCGCTGCAGCAAGCTGAGGTTGACGCGGTCCTCGACCACATATTCAGCGATGCGGCAACTCAATCAGCCTTGGTAAGCAAGGACGGCTATGTGGTGGGTGAGCGTTACGCAGAAGGTTTCGACGCTGAGAGCTTGGGTACCAGTTGGTCGGTAGCGAAAAGTTTTTATAGCGCCGCCATGGGAGTGGCCGTTGAAGAAGGCCACTTTACCTCGGTGACCCAGCCTGCCAGTGAGGTGCTGACTGAATTTGTCGGCACAGACAAAGAGGCCATTACGCTGGAGCAAATTTTGCGCATGCGCTCAGGACTGGCATCCAACACCAATGTGTTTTTCAGCGGTGACCAAACGGCCCATGCCCTAGCCAATACGCTTACCTCTGAACCGGGGTCGCGCTTCGATTATTCCAATGCGAATTCTCAGCTTTTCGAACCGCTTTTGGCCCGCGCAACGGGTATGGATGCGCATAGCTACTTGAGCGAAAAAATACTCCGGCCTATCGGCATTGACCCCACCAATGTGGGTATGTGGCTGGATGAGACCGGTACCCAACCGATGACCTATTGCTGTCTTGATATGCGCCCCGACGACTTTCTGCGTTTTGGCTTGCTGTTTGCTCGAGACGGTCGTTGGCAGGATACACAGGTGGTGCCCGCCGACTACGTCAGTGCCAGCCTTAACCCAATTGGTTTTTACGGCTATCAGTGGTGGGCAATGAATGAGAATTATTTTGACGAGCCGGTGCGCGGGGATATCAAATCCGCCATCGGGTTGAACGGCCAGCGGGTGATTATTTGGCCCGAGCACGACATCGTGGTGGTGGTGCTGACCCAGTACCAACACTTTGCAAATCAAGGCTATGTGCTTAATTTACAAAGCGGTACGGTGAATTTTCCTGACACCTGTACCGGGCGAAATTCTTGCATCGGTGCAGGGGGTCGTCCGGGCAGCACGGGGCCCCAAGTGCGGACCTACGACCTGTACGACCTTGTGGAGCTGATTGTAAATCTAGCTGAGGATTGAAACTCCCATCGTGCAGGCTCACATGGGCTGGATTGCACGGTCACGGCAGGCATCGGCGGTATTCATTACCAGCGGCTGGCGAGCACTATGCCCGCTGCCTTTCGTGATGCAGGTCACTAATTGATTACCTGATTGCTGTTTTTTTGTGTCCTGCTACAGAAAGTGGAGTAGGTTGGTGGTAAAGCAATGACGCAGTGGGTCTGCATATGGTGGCTACTCCCCAAGGCTTTTGGCCTCAACATACAGCGTATCTGTTCCGCGCTGCTTTGGGCATTTGTCTGGCTATTTCGCTGCTTCTCGCCGCTGGATGCGCGCAGCCGCAAACGCCCTCTGATGAACAAGCAGATGAACAAGCGGATAAACAAGCGGATAAACAAACAGATCCACAACAAGCTCAACAAACAGATCGTCCCCCTCAAAAGCAGCCTAGAACCTCCACGGCTGAATCAGTCGAGCACGAATACATAGGCTTAACGACCACCCAAGCCCGCGAACTAGCTCGCTCCAAGGGCGTTCCCTTTCGCGCAATCAAGATAGATGGCGAACGCCCAGCGGTAACCCTCGACTTTGTGCGCGGCCGGGTAAACGCAGAGCTAGAGGATGGCCTCGTCAGCTCGGTGCAAATTGAAGGTGCAAAGCCCACGGCGCAAAAGCCAAACAAAAAGACACCAACGATGGATGAAAACTGCTTGGTGTTTTTTGATGGCTGTAACCAATGTCGTCGCTCGTCCCCCGGTGCACCGGCAGGCTGTACGAAGATGGCCTGTGCTGAGTGTGCGGCACCTCGATGTCTTAGTGAGTAGTCGCTTTGCTTTCTGGAGCCATTGGCATTGATGCAGCGTTGGCCTGATTGGGGTTGTTATACGAAACAAAGAGGTAACTGACAGGGGGCAATAAGAATGATCATGGCAAGTCACATTTTTGGTGTGCGCGGCAGGCTTCGGGCAGGAGTTTTCGCCTACTCCCTTGGTAGCCTACTCCTTGTTGGGCTTGGCCTCGCCTTTACCTTTTATTCTCATAGGGGTTTCGCCGATACCTCCACAGAGGCTCAAGCTAACAGTCCCTCGGCCAGTAGTTTTTACCGTCTACCTCGATTTGTGCAGCCAACTCTGTCGCCCTCCGGCGATTATTTGGCGTCGCGGGTAAACTCCAACAACCAGCTTGGCGTGCTAATTACGGCCCTCGAAACTGACGAGGAACCTATCCTTCTTGCTGGGGGTAAGGGTTGGCAGGTGAACCGCACGCTGTGGTTGAGTGATGACAAAAAACTCGTAAGTTTCTCTCAGCCTAGCTCCTTTAGCGGCACGCCGCTGACGGTTACACGAACAATGCTGGTAGATACTAAAACCAAAAAAAGCAGAACCCTGTTCAAGCGTGAGAAGGGTTGGGGTTTTCTGCAAATACAGGATGATATTTTGGGCGGTATTTATGGGCAGCCAGACACTTTCTTAATTGCTGGCAATCGAGGTAGCGATGCAAGAGCCTCCTCTGTGTTTGCCGTTAAGGGCGCCCGTTCGAGCCTGCCCAATCGGGCTGTGCAAAAAGCGCAAAAAAATATTTTGTTTTGGCAGTCGGATCGACTTGGTAGCGTGCGTGTTGGGCAGGGATTCACCGGTGATCAAAAGCGCGGGGTTATGAAGTTTAAAGATGCTGCAGGCCATTGGGTTGATGTATCCAGTCTCTATGACCGTGAAGCCGAAGTGCTTGCATTGCCGACCCAAAAGCCAAATTTGTATTACGTTTTAATGTTGCCTAGGGACGCTCGCGGCGAGCTAGAAAAAGGTGATTACGGTTTGCGTCATGTATATGAGTACGATGTGGCCAGCGGGGGCGAGCGTTTACTGTTTGCAGCAACCCATAGCGAAGTGGCAAGCATTCAGTTGGACCCAAAGGGTGAGGAAATCATCCTGCTGAGGTATCAGGACGAGGCCACCCCGCCAAAAATCTACAATTCCGCGATGGCCGAAGTTTATGCGCTGCTAAGCGACAAGTACCCAGATGCTTGGATTGGTTTGCCCACAATGGCCGACGACTTTTCCCGAGCGGTCGTCAGCGTTAACTCTCCCACCGCCCCGGGGCTGCTCTATCTCTATAATGCTGAGAAGCGCAATCTGGCAATGATTGCCAAGCAATACCCGAATCTTGACGAAGAAAATTTAGGGCAGGTGTATCCGCTGCGCTATGCGGCCCGGGATGGTCTGGAAATTCCCGCCTATGTCACTCTGCCCCATGGTTTGACACCTGACTCCGCTGAGGCCTTACCCTTTGTCGTGCTGCCCCATGGCGGCCCTCACGCCAGGGACTTTCGGCGTTTCGATTGGATGGCACAAATGCTCGCCAATGCGGGCTATGGAGTGCTGCAAATGAATTTTCGAGGCTCCACTGGTCATGGCGTCGCCTTTGAAAAAGCCGGCCGCAAGGAGTGGGGGCAGGCGATGATCAATGATGTCACCGATGGGGCACAGTGGTTGATTGCACAAGGGCTAGCGGATCCTCGGCGTATGTGTATTGTTCGAGCGTCTTTTGGTGGTTATGTGACGATGATGAGCGCGGTGAGAGAACCCAGCCTTTATCAGTGCGGTGTACCCCTTAATGGGGTCAGTGACTTACCTGCCTTGCTGCGAAGGGTGCAACGTTACATTGGTGGCCGCTATGCTTCTCGTCACATTGGTCGTCTTTGGAAAGACAAGGAACGCCTGCGACGCGACTCCCCCATAAGGCATGTTGAGAGGGTGCAAATGCCCCTGCTGCTGGTAGCATCGGAAAAGGACCGCACGGTTGATGCCCGACAGTCCCGACGCATGGCAAAGGCGTTAGAGAAAAGTGACAAACAAGTCGAATTGCTCGAACTTGCCGATGGCGACCATTACTTGTCGCGGCAAAACAACCGGCAAATATTTGCTGAAGCGTTGTTAGAGTTTTTGCACGGTCATTTACATAAGGCGGACCAGCCCAAGACGGCCAGCACCAATAGCGCTGGCGGCTTAAACAGCCCTGGCGGCTAGGCCATCCCAACAGATCACCGCTGGTACGTTAGCGCCTGACCGAAGGGCCCTTCGAGCACTTGGCTGCCATCGTAGCGCTGGTGGCCATTGACCCAAGTACCCGCGATACGATTTTTAAAGGAATAACCAGCAAAGGGACTCCAGCCGCATTTGCTCAGTACTTCCTCTTCCCGACCCAACGGGTTGGGTTCAATCAGCGTGATATCAGCAAAATAGCCCTCCCGCAAAAACCCTCGTTCCGCAACCTGATACAAAATGGCTGGGGCATGGGAGGTCTTGCGCACGACTTGCTCAAGGGTAAGGCTGCCGTCTTCCACTCGTTCCATAAGCGACACCAACGCATGCTGAACTAATGGCAGTCCTGCTGGCGCGCCGCCGTATTTTCGGCCCTTCTCTTCCAGAGTATGAGGCGCATGGTCGGTAGCAATTACGTCGATGCGATCTTCGGCAACTGCCTTGAGCAAAGCGGCTCGATCTGCTGAGGTTTTGATCGCTGGGTTGCACTTGATGAACGCACCACGCTCGGCGTAGTCGTCGGCGCTAAAAAACAGATGGTGCACACAGGCCTCGGCGGTAATGCGTTTTTGCTCCAGCGGTCCAACCTCGAACAGCTCCATTTCTTTTGCTGTGGTCAGGTGCAATACATGCAGCTTGGTGCCGTACTTTTTCGCCAACCCAACGGCTAACGAACTGGAGGCGTAGCAGGCATCGGCTGAGCGGATATTCGGATGCTCGCTGAAAGGAATGTCCTCGCCCCATGTGTTAGCGGCTTCGGCTTCGGCCTGCAAAATCATAGGGGTGTTTTCGCAGTGGGTGGCGACCAGTAAATCCGTGGCGGCAAAAATGCCTTCCAGGGTTGTTTGGTCATCTACCAGCATGTTGCCGGTGCTGGCGCCCATAAAAATTTTAACCCCACAGGTTAGGCTGGGGTCCACGCTTTTGACTGCCTCCAAGTTGTCGTTGGTCGCGCCCAGATAAAAGCCGTAATTTGCTGCTGAACAGCTGGCGGCGCGGGTGCGCTTATCGATCAGCGCACTTTCGGAAATGGTCAACGGGTTGCAGTTTGGCATCTCCATATAGCTGGTGATGCCTCCGGCAACGGCTGCTGCAGATTCCGTGCGAATGTTGCCCTTATGCTCAAAGCCCGGCTCGCGGAAGTGCACCTGATCGTCGATCATCCCGGGTATCAGATAGGCACCGTTGGCGTCGAAGACCTTGGCGTCCTCTGGGGCAGGTACGTTTATACCCTTAATGCGCTCCCCTTCAATTACCAGCTCACCCTCGGTAATGCTGCCTTCGTTGACGATGCGTGCGTTGACTATGCGTTGATTCATGATCGAATTCTTACCTCTGCTTCTATTTCCACCGGAACGCTAAAGGGCAGTTCCGCCATACCCACTGCGCTGCGCGAGTGCGCGCCAATCTCTGGGCCAAAGATTTGTAATACCGTATCAGAACAGCCGTTAATCACCGCTGGAATTTTGTTGAAGCCCGGCGCGGTATTTACCATGCCAAAAATTTTCAGCCATTTTTCTACGTGATCCAGATCCCCGACATGGGCCTTGATGCTCGCGCATAGCCCCAGCGCTATGCCTGCGGCAATCTCATAGGCCTGCGCTTCGCTTACTACGGCGCCTACCTTACCCAAGGGCCCGCTCATTGCCCCGTTCAAGTCTGTAGGCACATGGCCGGATAAATACAGGTGATTGCCGTCCGCTCTAACCAAATCGAACGGTAATGTGTCGGTTTTCATAGGTTGGGGCAGCTGCAGCCCTAGCGCTTGTAGGCGTGCTTCGATACTCATCAAAAATGGCTCTTGCGGCGGAACCAGCACTATAGAAGGTTCCTACTGTGGAGTACTAGTGTCCGAAGCTTTGCATGTCGTCTACCGCCTGCCTGCGGCATAATGCAGCAATGGAAAACATCGCTGACAATCTGCCTCATTACGATCCGCAGCAACTAACAAAGCAGAGTGCGCCGCACCAAGCCGTGCTGGCGCGCCTGCAACAGCTTCTGCCGATGGACAACATCATTACTGATGCAGCCGGGCTGCGCCCCTATGAAACCGATGGCTTAACCGCCATCCGTGAGATGCCTTGGGTTGTCGTGCTGCCGGAAACCGAAGCGCAGGTGGCGCAAGTGCTGCAGTGCTGTGCTGAATATCAGGTACCAGTGATACCCCGTGGGGCTGGCACTGGGCTGTCCGGGGGCGCCCGCCCACATCAGCAAGGCGTAGTGCTTGGTTTATCCAAGATGGCGGAGATCTTGCAGATCGATCCGCATAACCGGGTTGCCAAGGTGCAGCCCGGCGTCCGCAATTTGGCAATTACTCAGGCCGCCCAAGTTCATGGGCTTTACTACGCGCCGGATCCGTCGTCCCAGATAGCTTGCAGTATTGGTGGTAACGTAGCGGAAAATGCTGGCGGCGTGCACTGTCTGAAATATGGCCTAACCGTTAACAACGTGCTCGGCGTGCGGCTGGTTAACGCGGCTGGCGAAATTGTCGAGCTAGGCGGAGCACTGTACGACAACCCCGGCCCGGATGTGCTTGCCCTGCTGTGTGGCTCTGAGGGTATGTTAGGTGTGGTCACCGAGGTGACGGTAGCACTGCTGCCGGAGCCGGAGACCAAGGCCGTGTTGTTGGCAGGCTTTGCCGAGGTAGTCGATGCGGGCAATGCGGTAGCGGCCATTATTGGTGCTGGCATTATCCCAGCAGGCATGGAAATGATGGATAAGATGGCGGTGCAGGCTGCCGAAGCCTTTGCCAAGGCTGGGTATCCGCTGGATGCCGAAGCGATTCTGATTATTGAACTGGACGGCGCTGCAGCAGAGCTTGCGACTCTTACCGACGAGGTGAGCACGCTTTTGCGCCAGCATGGGGCCTATCGAATTGACGAGGCGCATGATGCCTCCACACAGGCGCGTTTGTGGAAGGGACGAAAGTCGGCCTTTCCAGCCGTGGGCCGACTGTCGCCCGACTATCTGTGTATGGATGGCACCATTCCGCGCAAGGCGCTGCCTAGCGTACTTGCTGAAATCGATACCATCTCCCAGCGTTTTGGGCTGGCGGTTGCCAATGTCTTTCACGCCGCCGATGGCAATTTGCATCCGCTGATTCTTTTTGATGCCAACGTGCCGGGTCAAACGGATAAGGCGATGGCCATGGGCGCAAAGGTGCTAGAGGCCTGTGTAGCCGCAGGTGGCACCGTTACTGGCGAGCACGGGGTTGGCGTAGAAAAGCTCGACACCATGTGTGTGCAGTTTACGAGCGCCGAACTGGAGCAGTTTTTCCGCCTCAAGGCCGCCATGGACCCACAAAATTTGTTGAATCCTGGCAAGGGTATTCCGACGCTGACACGCTGCGGCGAATTGGGTGGTATGCATGTGCACCATGGGCGCTTGCCCTTCCCGGAACTGGAACGCTTTTAGTGGCAGGTGACTCCAGCGCGCTGTTTATCGAACAGATTCAAGCCGCCAGTGCCGCCCAACAGCGGCTACTGATTAACGGACATAACAGTAAGCGCCAATGGCTGCCTGCGGCGGCCGCCGACAGTTCGCTGTGCACTGCTGAGCACAGCGGGATCCTACAGTACGAACCAGCCGAGCTGGTGGTGACCGCAAGGGCAGGCACACCACTTGCCGAGATCGACGCGGCGTTGCGCGAACAACAACAAATGCTTGCCTGTGAGCCTCCCCGTTTTTTTGCATCTGATGTTGGCACTTTTGGTGCCACCCTTGGTGGCGCAGTGGCCTGTGGTTTTAGTGGTCCGGGCAGACCTTGGCTCGGGGCGCTACGCGATGCCATCTTGGGAGTGGAGCTGATTAACGGCCTTGGCGAATATCTTAAGTTCGGTGGGCAGGTTATGAAGAATGTCGCCGGCTACGATGTGTCACGGCTGCAGGCCGGGGCGTGGGGCGCTTTAGGTGTGATGTCTGTTATAAGCCTGCGAGTGCAGCCCTGTTTTGCTGCTCAAGTCACGGTTAGCGGCGAGCTTACCGCCGCTGCGGCACTGGACCTTTGTGCTCAGCTTGGCCAACGCAACCTGCCAATTACCGGTAGCTGCTGGCACGCTGGGGGGTTAGCGCTGCGCCTGCAGGGTAACGAAAGCGGCGTTGCCGCGGCCTGTGCCGGCTTGGCCGAGTTTGGTCTGATGCCGATGCCAGCAGACGACGAGTATTGGCAGCGGCTGCAGCATTATCAGCACGATTTTTTTCTACCCTCGATGCAAGCATCTACCGACACAAGGGCGCATGGCTCAAGGAGAAAGCTGTGGCGGGTCGTTACTCCCTTGGCCGCGCCGATGCCAGATTTTGGCGCACCGTCGGCGGCAGATGCGCTGGTTATGTGGGGCGGCGGGCTGCGCTGGTTTTATCAAGACGACGCGGCAGCAGTAATGGCCTATGCCAAGGCAGTTGGTGGCTGGTGCTGGGCTATTGGCGATGCCATGCCTATTGACCCGATGCAGGCCCAGATCATGCACCAGTTGGCTAACGCCTTTGACCCCAAGGGCGTCTTCGCCACCCCGCTCAGCTTTCCTGCAAACAAGGCTGCAACGCTGGCCATGGAAAGCCACTGATGCAAACCAATTTCCCCGCGGATTTTATTGCCACAGATCGCGGTCGCCGCGCCAATGAAATTTTGCGCAGCTGTGTGCACTGCGGGTTTTGCAACGCAACCTGTCCCACCTATCAGCTTTCTGGCGACGAACTTGATGGCCCGCGCGGCCGCATTTATTTGATCAAAGAACTCTTTGAAGGCGCCGAGGACGCGCAGCGGGTAACCCAGCATCTTGATCGCTGCCTGACCTGTAGAGCCTGCGAAACCACTTGTCCTTCAGGTGTTGCCTACGGCGAGTTAGCCGATATCGCGCGCATGCATATTGGCCCTCAGCGCACGGGTTATGCGGGCGTGTTGCGCAGTTTTTTGCAGTGGTTGGTGCCCTATGTGGGCCGGCTGCGGCTGCTCGCCCGGGTGGGTAAATACTTTAAGTTTCTTATGCCGGCGTCTTTGGCGGCCCAAGTGCCTAATCAAATTACACAAGGCCTGCGAACCAATACGCAGGGCACGAAGCAGGTCTTGCTGCTGCAGGGCTGTGCCCAGCAGGTGACTACTGGTGGCGTGAACGAGTCGCTACAGGGCCTGCTTAAACAGCTGCAGATCGGTGTGATCACTGCCCCCAAGGAAGGTTGTTGTGGCTCCCTAGATCTACATCTTGGCGACGAAGATCAAGCATTGGCGGCGGTGCGCGGCAATGTCGATGCGCTGTATCCACTGCTCGATAGCGTCGAGGCGATTATTTCAACCGCCTCGGGCTGCGGCGTCACGGTAAAGGACTATGGCCGCTTACTTGTCGCAGACCCTGTCTACGCCGAGCGTGCTGCCGCAGTGGCAGCGGCAACGGTTGATGTCAGCGAATACATCAGCGGCCTGAGTAGCACGCTGACCGCCAAGTACCCGGGCAAGCGTATTGCTTGGCATCCGCCCTGCAGTTTGCAGCATGGCCAGCAACTCGACGGCTTGGTTGAAACTGTGCTGACTGCTGCTGGTTACGAATTGCTGCCTGTTGCTGATGCACATCTGTGTTGCGGCTCTGC
This sequence comes from Gammaproteobacteria bacterium, assembly GCA_002731575.1. Lineage (GTDB taxonomy): Bacteria > Pseudomonadota > Gammaproteobacteria > Pseudomonadales > Azotimanducaceae > UBA4421. The sequence continues at coordinate 40,692 of PCCE01000052.1, forward strand.
CGGTACTTATTCAGTACTTCAGCCCCAATGGTCTGGGCAACTGCGCGACAACAAGCTGCAATCATTGCAGGCATTGCAGCCGGATTTGATCGCCACCGCCAATGTGGGTTGTCAGACCCATCTTGCAGACGCCGCCAAGGTGCCTGTTCTGCACTGGATCGAATTGCTCGCATAACCTAGTCTTAGGCTGAATCACACCTAGGGAGAGGGGATGATGGAACAGGTGCAGGGTGCGTCTGCCCGCGACTACGGGTTTCTCATGTTTTTGACGTTGCTCAACGTTATGAACTTTGTCGACCGGCAATTGCTAGCGAGTTTTGCGAACTGGATCGTTCCTGATCTGGGTCTGAGTAATACCCAGTTTGGTTTGCTCACCGGTCTTATTTTTATTTTCTTTTACTCGGTGGCCGGGGTCTTCATGGGCGTGCTGGCCGATCGGGTTAACCGAACTCGCCTTATTGCTGCGGGGCTGGCGCTATGGAGTGCTCTTACTGCACTGTCCGGCATGGCCAAGGGTTTTGCCAGCTTGGCCATTCCGCGTCTGTTTATCGGTGTTGGCGAGTCCATTATGACGCCAACGGCCATGTCGCTGTTGGCGGACCGTTTTCCCTCAAGTCGTCTGGGCTTCGCCTCTGGGGTGTACTACATGGGCGTGCCTATTGGGGTTGCCGCGAGCCTATTTGTGGTGGCCTATCTAGAGCCACTGCTCGGCTGGCGCGGCTGCTTCTATGCTCTTGGCGCTGTTGGTTTGGTGCTTGCTGTTGTCATGTTCTTCATGAAAGAGACTCCTCGCCGACACGAGTTAGAAGCACAGGCCAAGCAGGAGGAGGCTGTGCAGCGCCCATCGGTAAAAGAAATGCTGCAAACATTGCTGCAGGCCTTTAAAAACTCGCCTGCGCTGCTGATGACCGTACTTGGCGGTGTGGCCTTTCACTTTGTACTGGGTGCGGCGACCTTCGAGCAATTGTGGTTTGTTGAGGAGCGGGGCTTTGATCGCTCCGAGATAGCCGAGCTGAGTGGTTGGTTGGCCTTTAGTGGTGGCGTTCTGGGTAATCTGTTTGGCGGCGTCGGCGGCGATGTATTTTTGCGTAAAACCGGCATGGGGCGGCCCATGTTCCTGTTTTGGATCATGCTAATCCTGACGCCCATATCTCTTTATTACCGCGTGGTAGACGCCTCGTCGCTGTTTTTTATGTTCGGCATTTTTATGGGTTACTTTCAGCTTGGCTGCTTTTACGGCCCGACGTTTTCAACGGTACAGGAGCTGGTGCCGCCGCAAATTCGTGGCACCGTGGTGGCTTTTTATATTTTATCGCTGAACTTTTTTGGTCTCGGCTTAGGGGTAACCGGCGGCGGTATTGTTGTTGACTGGATGATCGCCGATGGGGTGGCGGAGCCCTATACGCTGACCTTGCTGGCGTTTACAGCACTGTCACTGCTCGCCATTCCGCTGTTCTATTTTGCTGGCCGGCGCTTTGAGCGTGATCGCGAGGCGTTGTACGCGTCAATGGCCTAGGTCAAAACCAAGCCGTCTTGGGAGGAGTAAAGAGACGGCGAGGGATACAGAGATGGAGACGGGATAAAGAGAGGGGGAAAGTACAGTGTCAACTGACTCGATAGACTCGACAAAGGACGAAAGTACACCGGGCAGCGCGGCTGAGGCGGATAGCGCAGCGGCAACTGGCTCGAACAATGATCAGGCCCGAGTAGACTACCTAATGCAGACCCCTTGGTACCGTTGGTACGCCTTGGGCATTTTGGTATTGGTGTATTGCTCAAGCCATGTGGACCGGCAAATTATGGGCATTCTGCTAGAGCCGATAAAGCTCGAGCTGGGCGCCACAGATACGCAAATGGGCTTTTTGATCGGCCTTACCTTTGCGATTTTTTATGCCACCTTGGGTATGCCCATCGCCATGCTGGCCGACCGCACCAACCGCCGTAACATCATCGCCATTGCTACGACTATCTGGTCGGGTATGACGGTGCTTTGCGCCTTTGTGGGTAGCTACGGGCAATTGGCAATGGCGCGCATCGGCGTCGGCATTGGTGAGGCGGGATCTAGTCCACCATCGCATTCCATGATTTCGGATTTGTTTCCCCAGCGGCAGCGCGCTACTGCCATGGGCATATTCGCCATGGGCATTAATATCGGCCTACTCATTGCCTATCTGGGTGGTGGCTGGATGAGCGAGCATTGGGGTTGGCGAGAGACATTTATTGTTGTTGGCCTACCCGGCATTCTCATCGCCTTGCTGGTGCGCTTCACCCTCATTGAGCCACCTCGGGGTGCTTCAGAGGCAGCCAAACAAGATCGTACTGAGGCACCGGGCTTGGCGGAAGTATGGAAAACTATGTTGCGCACTCGGGCGACTCGGCATGTGGTTTTCGGATCGGCCCTCGCAGGTTTTGTAGGCTACGGTATGACACTGTGGCTGCCAGCCTTCTTTGTGCGCTCGCACGGCTTGAGCCAGAGCGAAACGGGTCTTACGCTGGCTCTTATGGCGGGAGTTGTGGGCGGTATTGGCACATTTACCGCAGGTCGCTTGGCCGATCATTTGGCGAAGCGCGACCCGCGCTGGCTGGCATGGATTGTAGCGGTGGGTAAGGGTGGTTTGGTGCCGTTTTTGGTTGGCTTTTTCTGGGTAGCCGAGCTGCAATCTGCACTGCTCTTGTACCTGATTCCGGCCTTTTTCGGTGGCTTCTATTTGGCCCCAACCTTCGCCATGGTGCAGCAGTTAGTGCCGGTACAAATGCGCTCGGTGGCTGCAGCCATTTGCTTATTTTTGCTCAACATCATTGGCATGGGTTTGGGTCCCCAAGGAGTAGGCATACTCAGTGATGTGTTTTCGGCAGAATATGGCAACGAATCGCTGCGCTATTCGCTTATGGTATTTAGCTTGGTCAACATCTGGTGTGCCGTGCACTACTTTTTGGCGGCCAAAACGCTGGTTCAGGACACTCAGCGGGCTACTGATTCACAGAGCGTCGCAGCCGGGTCGGGTTAGCGGCCCACTGATTCGATACTCACCACATTGAGCTGCACTTGGCCGGAACCTGCGGGCAGTCGCGTATCCAGTTGCTGAGCTTGGTTCGGCGGCAGTGAGGCTATGCGTTGATTGAAATTACGACCTCTGCCTTGACCGTCTACAACGCGAATCTGCACATTGACGCCGCGCAGGGTGCGCGGGGTTTTGTTCGCTGCCTGCACTAATACCGTGCCTTGGGCACTGACATTCCAGCCCAAGCCAACAAGGCTTTGTGGTCGACTCTGGCTGCGCAGTGAAATCAGCGAAGTAAGGGCTGTTTGTCCTGCTGCACCGGTATCGTTGGCGGCCTTGGCGTAAAGGGCTTCGGCCTGCTGCAAATTACCTTCTCGTTCCGCGATTGCCCCAAGGGCGCCGTAGGCCTGAGCCGTTTGCAGCAGGGCTAGGCTGCGATTTAACTGCTGCTTGGCTTCGCCCAAACGTCCGCGCTGTTCGTTGACGACACCGCTGCGCAGTCGGGTATAGAAAAAGTCAGGGTTCAAGGCGATGGCTCTGTCGAATGCTCGATCGGCTTTCGCTACATCGTTCTGCGCCAGCTCGATATCACCCAGCAGCGCAAAAAAGTGGCTCTCTTCTGGCTCACCTTTGATGGCTTGGTTGACCAACTGTCGTGCCGCTGTGAGTCGATTGTCAGCCATTGCCTGCCGAGCCTCGTCATAGGCGTCGTAGGCGGGTTGACTGCGCTCTAGCCCGGCCATTACTGCACGGTAGCGAGCCTGCCCGGAAACGCCGCCACCCGGCAGCGTGCTGGCATGGGCGCGGTTAGCGGCAAGGCGCTCTTGAGATGGAGGGTGGCTGGCGAATAAGCCGCGCAGAAAATCGCTCTTCTGGCCGTCTTTGAGTTCAACAAAGGTCTGCTGAAGATCCACCGCACCTTGGGGGTCATAGCCAGCCCGGCTCATATAATTCATGCCGAAAATATCCGACTGACGTTCTGCATCTCTACCGTATTTGGCATTGAACAGTACTGCACTTGCGTTGGCGCCCATGGAGGCTACTTGGCCGTATTCCGAGTCAGCGGTAGCAATCCCTGCAACCAGCACGGCCGCCTGCAGCAGGGTGCCGCGCTGAATGGCTTGGGCGCTATGTTTCGCGGCTGCGTGGACAACTTCGTGGCCAAGCACTGCGGCGAGTTCGGCTTCGCTGCCCAATTCAGTCAGCAGGCCTCGGTTGATGGCTATTTTACCACCGGGTAAGGCCCATGCGTTTGGTGTGGAGTTGTTGATGACATGGAATTCGTAGGGCAGTTGGCGGTCGCTGACCTTGGCAATTTTGTTGCCGACTTCTTGCACATAGGCCTGAACTTGCGGGTCGGCAACATAGTCGCCGCCTTGGGATTGTCGTGCCGGTACATATTGTTGCGCACCGGTTTTTAGCTCCCAATTTTCGGATACCAAACTGAGCTCGTTCTTGCCGGTGACTGGGTTCGTCGTGCAGCTGCTGACACAAGCGAGCAAAATCAGTGCCGGCAGCAAGATCCTGGCTCGCGCCGTCGCGGGGTGGCTGTCATGTGGTGTTCTTGCTTGGTGGTATTGGGGGTTACGCATGGGTATGGGTTCTCTCTGGCCGCAAGCTTCTTTAGCAGCTAGCCGCTAGCGCGGCTGAAGCGGTGGCGAATTTGTTGCGCCTCGGCGTTTTTGCCTTGGGCGGTGAAGACGTTGGCTAACTGCAACCACGCCGCACTGAACTTACTGCTGTCACTGCCTGCAAGGGCTATGGCTTTGCGGGCATGCTGAAATGCTGCGCGCATTTCACCCTGTGCAAGGTGTGCTCGACTGAGTCGAATCCATAGCAGCGCTTCTCTTGGTTCAATACGCACAGCACGTTCCAGCAGCATGATAGCGGTCTCCGGCTGCTGCGATGCCAGTGCTTTATTCGCCCGAGCCAGCAGGGTTTTTGCTGCGCTACTTTGTGGTGGCGTTATGGGCTTAGGGGCGGTCTTCGCTGTTTCTTTGACTACTGGGTGTTTGCTGGTTGTAGGCGGTGCTGTTCGACTGCTGTCATCAACAATCACCGGCCCTTGCTGGCTGGTGCTTGCGCAGCCGCTAATCAGTAAGGCTGCGAGCAGCAGTCCGAGGGTTTTAATACTGGAATACCCGTTTAACTGACATGTGACCATAGTGTTTCAAAGTCCGCAGGTGACCTATTTTACTGGCGGCGACTGAATCTGTCTGTCGCTGCAGCTATTGACCGAAAATGGCGCGCAGGCGGTCGCTAAAACTCTGCTTGATACCGCACCCGGTCCTTGCCTGCAGAGTATCCGTTTGGCGAATGGGCAGTACAACCACATCTGCGCACTTTGCGTTGGCCTGCAGGCCTGTGTCGTACTCGATTGCGACCGAGTTCACATTTAGTGGGGCGGGCAGCGGGTCTGGGCCAGCAGCCCGGGTTATCGCATTCCAGATTTGCATGGCGCCCGATGTGCCGGTTAGCCCGGTGGGTTTGTTGTCGTCCCGACCGACCCACACCACGCTGAGCTGACTTTTATCGAAGCCAGCGAACCAACTGTCTCGATTGTCGTTAGACGTGCCGGTTTTCCCGGCGACGCCATTTTGCGCAAAAGGAGAACTGCGTCCAGTGCCACGCCGCATAACCACTTGCAGGCCTTGGTTCAGGCTTTCCGCCGTGTCGATATCAATGGTCTGGGTAACATCAAAGGGATGATGCGATAGCGCCTTGCCTTGCTCATCGAGCACGGCGATAACGCTCTTGGGTGTGGTGCGAAATCCGCCGCTGGCGAAATTGCCGTACAGCTCGGCAAGCTGCAGGGGCGACATGGGCTCAGCGCCGAGATAGAACGACGGATACGGGTTCTTCGGTTGGTAGCCCATCAGATCGGCAAAACGCGCCTGCACTTTGGTTAAACCAAGCCGATTACCAAGATCCACCATCGCGAGGTTCAACGATAGCGCCAAGGCTTTGATAATGGGTAGCTCACCACGGGTCTTACCATCGTAGTTGCGCGGACTCCATGGCTCGCCGTTGGGTGGTGTCAGGGTCATGGCCTTGTCGTTGACCAGGCTCGACCATTCGTAGCCGTTTTCCAGCGCAGTTAGCACGATAAGGGGTTTGACCACGGAGCCGACTGGTCTGCGGGCACTGAGCGCTCGGTTAAAGCCGTCGACTCGCCCTTGGCGGCCGCCCACAAGGGCTAGCACTTCGCCGGTCTGGGTGTCGCTGACGACGACAGATGCTTGCAGGCTACCCGACTCCTGCTTGCGGGTTTGTTCGATGGAGGCCAGTGTGCGGCTCACAGCCTGCTGCGCGTTTTCCTGCAGGCGTGGTTTTAGGGTGGTGAAAATCCGCAGACCCTGAGTGCGTAGATCGCTGGCCGAGTAGCGCTCGCCTAGCTCGCTCCGCACCAAATCCATAAATGCCGGGTAGTAGGCGCCGCCACTGTTGGGGCTGTCGACCACGCCCAAGGGCTGGTCGACAGCGTCTTGGTGTACGGTTGAATCAATTAGGCCGTCGGTGAGGAACGTGTCCAAGATGCGGTTGCGGCGGCGCAGCGTGCGATCAGGATGGCGAAACGGATTGTAGTAAGAGGGGCCACGAATAATGCTAATAAGCGCTGCGATTTGGTGGGCGGCTAACTCGTTCAAAGGCTTGTTGAAGTAATATTGCGCCCCCAACCCAAAGCCGTGAATGGCACGTGCGCCATTTTGACCGAGGAAAATTTCGTTGACATAGGCGGTAAGAATATCCTCCTTAGAAAAACGTAGCTCCAAGATAACCGCCATGGCCAGTTCTCGTAGCTTGCGTTCGATGGTGCGCTCGTTGCTTAAGAAATAGCTTTTGACCAGTTGCTGGGTCAGTGTGCTGCCGCCCTGCTGTGTCTGGCCACTGCGCAGGTTTACCAGCGCTGCGCGGGCGATACCGGTAATGCTGAAGCCTTGGTGGGCATCGAAGGCACGGTCTTCTACTGCCTTGAGTCCATCTGCAAGCAGCGCGGGTACCTGACCCGGCGATAAGATTAGCCGATCTTCACCATGGGACGGGAAGAAGCTGCCGATTATTGCCGGCTCCAACCTCACCAGATCTAACGGGGTATTCTTGCCGGTTAGTTGCTTTACCGAATTACCTACAAACATAACGGTAATGCGCATGGCGGGGCGCGGAGCGTCGATAAAGGCGAAGTCTCGTAAGTGCACGCCTACTCCACCAGCAATAGGCTGGTAGCTTCCGGGCATGGACAGGTTGTCAATGTTGCGGTAGCCCAAGCGTTGCAGCTCGGCCTGCAGTTCGCGATTGGTGAGTCTTTTACCTGCGTAGAGTTCCATAGGCTGGGCATATACCTGTGCGGGTACCGACCAGCGCCTGCCTTCGAAGGTTTTGCTGATGCTGCGGTCGAGGTAATACAAATATGCACCGCCGACTAAAATGCCGAGCAGTCCAAGCCATAGCACCAGTCGGATGGTGAGTGCGAAGAAACAGCGACGCAGGCGAGTTAGCCAGCTCGGATCTTGACCCTTGCCGTTAGAACTTGAATTTTTGCTCCCACGCTTGGGTGGTCGTGATTTGGCCATTCAGGGTCTATGGGTCTCTATTGGTCGTTGTTAAATCCGGTGTCTGTACAGACTCGCTAAATTGCACCGGCTGCGTCAACGCCTCTTAAACCAACAAATGTTTTGCAGGGTTTTTCGCCTGAGCCGAATCAGTAATCTAGTGGTATCCAGCTGCATTCCGGTTGACCGTTGATCTACTAAACGCCTCCGTTTGCCCGTTTGCAGTACCGTCCATACACCTTTCTGCCAGCGTCGCGAGGCGCATAGGGCTGGGCAATACCCCAGCTAACCAGATTTCCCACGCCCGATTTTGCCAACGTCGAGGAAAGAGATATGCGCATCAGCCCCCAGTCTAGGTTTGTTACTAGGTTGGCACTGAGCACCCTGCTTGGGCTCGTTTGCCAGGCAGGCTGGGCGAAAGATCTGTCCCATCGCTTTGTTGAGGTGATCTTTGTTGAAAGTGAAATCTTTCATGCAGATTCCACCCGAGTTGGCATTGCCGGTAGCGCGGACCTTGGCGATCTGCTTTTTTTCCGGTGGCTATACAGCAGGCGATGTCGAACTTGGTCTCAGCATTCCCGACGTTGAGTTTTTCCATCTCGGCGGCGGCGTTCATGGGCCCATAATTTCTGCTATTGATTGGGTTATCGCTGTTGAATATGGCCTGGCGGAGCTGAGCAGGGATGGCTTCAGCGAAGACGTTGAGGGTTACATTGCCAATCTCGGTATTCGTGGCCTGCTGGGAGATTCCTTTGAGTACTCGTTAGCAGTTATTCAGTCCGACCTTAGCGGCCCGACAAACGGTTTCGAGGCCGGGGCGCGATATCACTTTGGCAAGTCACCAGTATCCTTGCGTATTGGTCTGGTGCATCACGACGGCGGCTTTGAGCACCTGGAGGTCGGCGTACGCTATCAGTTTGATTGAGTTTCTCAGCCGTTCATCCGTTATCTATCACCGCTCATCTGCGGTCGATTCGAAAAAAATAATGCATTTGTAAATGTGCACTCTGCAAAGTGGGCTCGTCGGGCAGACTCGCACGGTCTTTTTTGGGCTCCTTGTTCCGCTTTGTGTCGGTCTAATTGATTGGTTTAATTGACGGAGAAGAATCATGGAAAAAATCAGGTTAACGCGTTCACGTATCGCAGGCAGTATGGCTGGGGCTTTGATGTTGCTGGTGGGTCAATCGGTTATGGCGTCAGAGTTGTCGTACACCTATGTGGAATTAGAGTATGTCGATGGAGAGATATTTGATGAAGGTGCAGACGGCTTCGGCTTAAAGGGAAGTGTGGCCATTAGCGACATGTTTTTCCTCGCAGGCTCCTACCAAGATGGCGAACTCGATGGATTTGATCTAGACATAGAGTTATTGCGTTTCGGCGTTGGCGCGCATGGAGAGCTAAACGACAGCATAGACTGGGTTGTTAGAGTGGATTATGCGAGAGCTGAAGTAGGTGACAGTTTCGACTCCGTCGACGATAGCGGCTACATTTTGGATCTCGGAATCCGAGGCGTGGCTGGTGACGCTTCCGAATATTCCGCCGCCATCATCCAGTCGAACATCGGTGAAAGTGAAACAGGCACTCGCTTCGGTGGTCGCTACCATTTTGGCGACTCTTCTAATGTCTCTGCAGGCTTGGACTACGTACAGTATCGTAGCGACTGGAATCAACTAGAGCTGGGTATTCGCTACTAATTCGATTGATGCGAATAGCGC
>PCCE01000053.1 GCA_002731575.1 Gammaproteobacteria bacterium
ATCCAATAGTCGAAAATAACGGGCCGCTGATGCACCAATAGATCTAACCAGTCACCTTCTCGGAGGCGATCGAAGATGACCATCATCCCCACGTCAGCAAGGGTAAATTGATCCCCACAGATCCACGGGCCGCCGCTATGCTCAAGTTCTGACTCTAGATCATCCATATGCGCAGCCATGGCTATTGCAGATCGATTAATGATGTCGACTACAGGCTTCAGTTTGAGCGTTTTCTCTAGGCCACTCAGCTTCATTAGCAAAAAGAAAATCGCCCGCTTTTTGATGCGATGAAAGAGCAGTCCTTCCACGATTTTTGTCACGGGGGTTCTAGCCACCATGGATGCGAAAATTGGAATGGTCAAACCGGGGGCTGCATTGCCGGCTGTGGCTTCGGGTATGGCGATAGGGTCGTCTCCCAGCAGGGAGGTTTTTTCTACCCACTTATCCATGACTTGTCGTGCTTGGGCGTCTCGAGGCAACAGCAAGTCGCCGTGGTTGGCCAAAGATGCCACATAGCCCAGTTGCTCGTGGGATTCGTATATCGGATGGTCGTTGTGTAACAGCACCGGCACCGTGGCGGCAGGGTTGACCTTTAGAAACTCGCGGCTAATGTTTTGATAGCAACCGGTTTCAATGAGGTCGATCACGACGCTGTCGTAGTCCACCTCATACTCTGCCAAGCAAACACGGATTTTCTTAGAACAAAGCGAAAATGGGTTGTGATATAGCGTCCACTGCGCTTGGTGAGGCAGGCTGATATGCGCCTGAAACCCGTGTGGTACTTCGTGAGTTTGTCGTAGTGCACGTTCTCGCAAAAAAAGCGCTAGGGCCAGAAGAGCAACGGCTAGTGCCACGCCGCCTACCAACGTATTTAGATCGGTTGGCACGATCTACTGCCCTGGCATGCCGTCGGGGCCCCAGTGTGTGCCGAGCAGATCCTCGAGACCTCGTTTATGAGAGCCAAAGGATTCGTTTAGCAGATCACCGTCGGTAAAGTGCTCCAGCATGAAGCCATCTGAGTCTTTCCAATAGTCAAAAGTCTGGCTGCCCAGAATATGCTTGCCCACCCCAAATGAATGGTGGTGCCCCGCCTTCATTAGCTTGTAATGGCTTGACATCAAAGCATCCCAGTTTGTGACCTCAAACGCTGCATGATTGAACCCCGCACGATCGGCGTTGATTAAAAATAGCGTGTGATGATCCACGTATTCCTCGCCTCTGTTACAGCGAGTAAAGGCCCCCAGTGTCTCTTGTTTTCCCCCCTTATCCATTATGATTTCGTCGGAAATCAGCAAGCCAAATCTCTTCTGGTACCACTCAAGGGTCTCATTAAAATCAGTGACCATCAGCACCACATGACCCAATCTTTTAATAAGGCTATCAGGCTCGGCAAAGGTTACTCGCTCCCCCAGCCGATGCTTCTCTAATCCATCGTTAAGACCAGAACGGCTCGCTGCTGTTAGAAACGGTGAATCAGCGAGATTAGCGACAACCTCTACTGAGAAACCATTGGGGTCGGTGAGTCGCGCCATGAGACCACCGCCCGGCAGGTCATTGGTTTCGATCGGCACACCGTCGTTGGCCGCAATGTTCCTCAGGACGGCCTCAGACTTAGCAGCGAAACCGACGCTGACAAAGGCGGGTTCACTAGATTGCTCAGCGATATAAATATAGGGGTTTGCGTCAGTGCCTCGCGCGATCAATAAACCGTCATTAATCTCAGCCTTAAAGCCGAAATCCACCAGAAACTGCTGCTGCATTTGCAAATCAGTGACTGAGAATCTGACATAGAGCACATCTTTGATCGTCCCCACATTCTCCCCCAACATTTAACTTGCCAATCGACAAGTAATATATAAAGTGGCGGAGAGGTATACAAGTTTGATTGCAACCACACTATGCAAAACAATGAGCAAATCGCCGCAGCCGGCAGTGAGCGCAAGCTTAGGGATGCTGAGGCCACGAGACGAAAATTGGTAGACGCCGCCCTGCTTGCTTTCTCTACACAGGGCTACGACGGGTCCTCCACGCGAAATATAGAGACTATGGCGGGTACCAAAAGGGGCTTGATTAACTATCACTTCGGCTCGAAAAAAGCGCTTTGGAAAGCCGCGGTAGAGCATTTGATGTCGGTCACAGAGCGTGATCTTGGTGCTGCTTTAGCTGACATGAACAAAGTTGATGAGCATCAAAAATTACGATTTCTTATCCGCTCCTATGTCAAATTTTGCGCCAAACACCCCGAACTCAATCGACTCATGATCCAAGAGGGAATGGGGCGCGACTGGCGCCTAACGTGGTTGCTTAAGCGCGCGGTTCGACCATGGTACGAGCAGGTATGCCGCGCGTTCAGCCGCGCTGCTGGGCTCGGTATCGCACCGAAGATGGACGCGCACCACTTCTATTATGTGCTGACCGGCGCGGCTACATTGATATTTTCGAACGCTGCCGAGGCTGCCGCGCTGTCGGGCGAGGATCCTCTCGAACCAACAGCTGTTGACGCGCATGCCGACGCGGTGGCCGATTCACTCACATTGACCCGGAGACCACTATGAGATTGATTTCCTTCACCGAATCCTCGAATACACGCATTGGTCTGCTTCAGGGCGAACACATAATTGATCTATCACAGGTTGCCCCCAGTTTGCCCAGCGATATGCTGAGTTTTTTAGAGGCAGGTGATGGCGCCATGCTGCAGGCGGCCCGACACACAAGTGCTTCGGGACATTATTTTGCATCAAATGTGGCGATAGAAGCTCCGTTGAAAAGGCCGCCGAAGATATTAGCGATTGGGCTGAATTACCGTGCCCACGCCGAAGAAAGCAACATGGACATTCCCAAGCACCCGATGGTTTTCACAAAACAGGCAACCTCAGCCAATGGTCCCTACGCACCCATTCATTCGCCCACAGAGACCCAGATGCTCGACTACGAGGGCGAATTGGGCGTGGTGATTGGAAGGCGTTGCCGCCGCGTCAGCAAGCAGGATGCAAACAGAGTGATTGCAGGCTTTTGCGTTTTGAACGATGTAAGCGTTCGCGAGTGGCAGTTTTTAGCGACACCACCACAATTCACGATGGGTAAATCTTGGGATACCCATAATCCCTTCGGCCCAGCCATTGTGACTCCGGACGAAGTTGACCCGCACAATCTAATGCTCCGCACCTTTGTAAATGGCGATCTGCGCCAAGAAACCAATACAAATGATTTGATCTTTAATTGCTATGACATCATTGAATTCTTGACCACGGCTTTCACCCTAGAGCCAGGCGATGTCATCGCTACAGGTACCCCCAGTGGCGTGGGCATTTCCATGCAACCACAAGGGACGCTGAAGCTTGGCGATGTAGTAAAGATTGAAATTGACGGCCTCGGATTTATAGAGAACGAGGTCATAGCTGAGCCTGATACCGCTACGATTCAATGAGTTTTGCCGCTCCAAATAATACCTTTGATGTGGCTGTTGTCGGGTTGGGCCCCGTCGGGAGCTTGGGGGCGATTCTTTTTGCTGAAGCCGGGTTAAGAGTCGTTGCTCTTGAAAAACAAACCGACGTGTGCGCTCTGCCAAGAGCTGTGAACCTAGATGGTGAGATCATCAGGGCGCTTCAACCCGCTGGTCTTGCGGAGCCGGTAAAGCAACTGATGCAGCCGCTTCGCCAAGGTGAGCGAGCAGGCTTCGTAAACTCTAGACGAGAATGGTTATTTGGCGGTGACGCCAGACCTATTGGCAGTAATGGCTGGCAGCCAGCCAACATGTTTGATCAGCCGGAGCTTGACGCTTTTCTCCGAAAAACCGCGCGATGTCATCCTAATGTGACTACGTATATCGGTCATGAAATGACTCGATTGAGCAGCGGCAAAGAGCAAGTGGAAATCCAAGCGGTAGGGCAAGACGGAGAAACTTCGCTGTCCGCCCGCTATTTAGTGGGGTGCGACGGGGCAAATAGCCCGACACGTAAAGCTTTGGGTATTTGTTGGCGGGATCTGGGATACGACCAAGATTGGCTTGTGGTGGACGTGGAGATGATCAGATCTCACGCCTTACCGAATGAGGTGATGCAAGTGTGTGATCCTGATCGTCTCCATACCTTCGTCGCCACCAAGGACCCTTACCGTCGCTGGGAATTTCAGTTGCAGGCTGGAGAAACCGCGGAGCAAATGCTTGATCACGAGGCTGTTCATGCCCTCCTGGATACCTGGACGCCAAGGGATACCTATCGCCTACGACGTGCAGCCGTATACCAGTTTCACGCGGCAGTAGCTGATAAGTGGCAGCATCATAGAATTTTTTTGGCCGGCGATTCCGCTCATCAAACACCTCCTTTTTTAGGGCAAGGGATGAATTCTGGCATGCGTGATGTGATCAACCTCGCCTGGAAACTACCGTTAGTGAATAGCGGCTGTTGCGCTCTGAAATTATTAGAAACCTACCAAGCCGAGCGGTATGACCACGTGCACGATCTTGTTTCTTGGGCAGTGGACATGGGCCACCTCATGCAACACGTGGCTGACGTGGAGGCAGCAGAGCATCTGGGTTTGGAGCCACCGCAAATGAAGCGAACCTCGATAAAGTCGGGCTATGGACAAGGTCGCGAACAACCGCCTATTCGATCTGGCATTGTCGTGAAAGAGCAGGTTTCTAACGAAGGGACCACAGGGTACCTCCTACCTCAGCCTATTGTGCGTGACGGCCGGGGCCGTGAAATCCTCTTTGACGAGCTGCTGGGGGCGCATTTTGCATTGGTAAGTAACGGGTCACATGCATTCGACGAGGAGACCACTTCAGTGCTGAGGGCGCTCGAAATTCAGATGATTGATGTTTCGAAGTTTGAAATCGTGCGGGGTAAATTTCCTGCTTGTCTAAAGCAGGGTGAAGCTCTGTTACTCAGACCGGACCGAATTGTATTCGGTCATACCAACGCGGAGATATCAGCAAACACTTTAATTACTCGTTTAGCTGACTCGCTCAAATATCTGGGCTAACCGCACGTTACCTTTCTGCGGTAATGTCACCGCACACAAACACGTCAAAACGCACTTTTCTGAAAAAATAAAATTGAATTAAAACAGAGTATGAAAGATTTGGTAGGACCAGGCGGATTCGAACCGCCGACCTCTACCATGTCAAGATAGCGCTCTAACCAACTGAGCTATGGTCCTGGGGCTCCAGCAGTATAACGCGGGTTCTGTGCTAGGAAAATGGTCGAGAGGCTTTCTAGTATCGACCGGCACGCTGTGAGCTTCAGCAGTGTCGTGGGTCGCGGCACTGGGTGTCGCCACCCTAATCACGGTAAATTGTCATCAGTGTGTTGGCGGCTGACGAAGCGCAGTTGCTTCGCTAAAGTGGTGAAAATTTGATGGTGCACAGAATATGGTTTGGCAGCAGCTGGGTGAGGAACTTCCCAAAGGTGGCAATTTTTTGACGCGTTTTATCGGCCGCGCAGTTTTCCAGACCTTTGGATGGAAGGTGGAGGGTGAGTTTCCAAACCGCGGCAAAGCCATCGTTGCGCTGGTACCCCACAGCTCCAATATCGACTTCTTTCTCGCCACCGCTTTCATTTGGGCGACCGGTATGAAGGCATCATTTCTCGTGAAGCACACCGTCTTTTGGTACCCGCTCGGGAGCGTCATTCGCTCACTGGGCGGGATCCCCGTCGACCGGTCGCGCGCCAACGGGTTAGTGGCTGACGTGGTCCAGCAGTTCCGTGAAAAGTCCAAATTGGTGATGGGCGTTACACCCTCAGGCACCCGCGAACCAGTTCGGGAATGGAAAGACGGTATTGCGCGCATTGCTGCCGCGGCACAGGTGCCTATCGTGCCCGCAGTGATGAACTATAAAACCCGCACGGTACACTTTGGACAGCTCATTGAAGCGGTGAGTGAGGTCGGCGAAATTATGAACCGTTTGCGCGCTGAGGCGGTGAATGGCGTCCCCCGTTTCTCTGTGTGAAGCTGCAGCCATTGGTCGCAGGATAATCTCTTCTGTGCTGCCTCAGGGCGCCTCGTTAGACTGCTGATCTCGATTTGTATGATCTAAAAAAGAATCGACCGAGCCCCCAGACTGAATCATATTCAAATCCGCTGACATCAGTACCCCCGTGAGTTCGGTCATGGTCGCCGCCTGACTTACGAATAGGTCCTTGTTCCAGCGCTCGATGGTGGCAGCTGAACTCCAGTAGTGTCCCAAGAAACCTCCTAGGCCAAATGCCGGCAAATCCAAACAATGCCAAACGTCGCAGTTGTAATAGCCAGTGTTGGCTTGTCCTAGCGCACCCACGCCCCACCACACCTGCTGTAAGCCGCCGCGGCTACCCAAGCGTTCTGGAACCGACACCTGCGCGCGTGACCAGCCGTATTGATCCACGGCTTTTTTGGCCGCCGCAATCAAAATGTCGTTGTTGCGGGTCCAAAGGTAAGATTGCTCTGCATGGCCAGTGGGCTCCACTCTGTTGTCGATTTCCCGATAATCCATCTCGCCCAGGTGCTCGGTCTGAATCATTGCCACAACTTTACTTTTTGCTTCAGGGTGTCGCGTGAACCAATCGACTTCGCTATGACCGGACTCAAGCCCCGGCATGTAGTGTCGGCAGTCCAGAAAAATCTTGAGAGTTCTTGGGCGTTGGGCCTGCGGGATATGCGAAAAATACTTGACGATGGCGAGGAGCCCTAGCGCACCGTTGTCTTGAGTAATAGAAGGTCCGTCAGTATGGTTAACCAGCACGATTTGTTCGTCGTCGCGTGTGCTGTAATCTGCGCCAGGCAGGTAGGCGATGTATTGGTAGGCCGTAGCGGTCTCCGTACTCGCCTGGAGGTTGAGGGTCGCTTTTTTGCCCCCCTTAGCATCTCCAATGACGGCCGCGCCGTCTTCTCTCGATAGAATGAGTGTGGGCGACTCGTAATGTTTGGGCACAGGAAAGGTATAGAGCCCCTGTGTGCGCTCTAGGGCCATGTCGTACACGATGATGGCGCCCGCAGCTTTCCCCTGTGCGGGAATCTGGTCGAGGCGTTGTGCCAGTTGCCACCAGATATCAAAGGTAAAACTCTCGGCCGGGTCTACGAATTCGAATGGCGCGGGCAGGGTATCGGCGTTGGTCGCATACTCGTAATCGTTGAAGGTGTAGTTGATCAGATAATCTTCGCTGAAAGGTGGTGGCGGGTGCGGTCGGGTGGGGATGACGACAATTTTTCCCTCAATGTTTTTTGGTGGATCGTCGTGGTCATAGTAGATGAGGTCGGCAGTGATGCCCTCAGCTGGCGTTGAACCAGAGTAAGCGCCATAGCTTGCTACTCTGACCGGCGCGCCATCGGATACCAAGGACCATTGTCGGCTATCTTCCGAAGTAAACCATCGTTCGAACTCCCAGCTGTTCTTGACGCCATCCACAGCACCATACTCAGCGAGCGCATCCTCCAGAAAGCGCATGTAGTTCAACCATTGCTGGCTGCCTGTAAGCGTTGGGAGGTTGTCGTTTTTTATAGAAGCCCAACGATAAGCCTCGTCGGCTGTAACGATCCAATTGG
This sequence comes from Gammaproteobacteria bacterium, assembly GCA_002731575.1. Taxonomy (GTDB): domain Bacteria; phylum Pseudomonadota; class Gammaproteobacteria; order Pseudomonadales; family Azotimanducaceae; genus UBA4421. Next base: position 7,522 of record PCCE01000053.1, read on the forward strand.
GGTGCAGCTCTGTCAGATTCGGATGAGTCGCGCCGCTGTTCGCATTGTGCGAAGCGGAAGAGGCCACATTCGAACTGGTCGAAGCGACAAACAAAGTGACCGACAGAGCGCACAGCGTGCCAAAGTTGGAGAGAAAGCGGCGCATAAATACCACCTAGATTTTCTGAGTTAGTCTATAGCCAGCTGATCAAGCTGTCCCCTGGACAAAAAAGTACCCTGATTAATCACACCCTCGATGCTGCGCGTGTGTGTGATGTCGTCGATAGGGTTCGCTGAAAGCAGCACTGCGTTAGCGACAAAGCCTGATTTTATCTGCCCCATCTCGCTCTCGAGGCTGAAAAACTCGGCCGGTTTAACGGTTGCCGCGTGCAGCGCCTCTAGAGGAGTCATGCCTACTTGCACGTACTGCTCAAGCTCAGTGTGCAAACTGTAGCCGGGTATGCTCCAGCCGATGGGCGTGTCGGTTCCCGCGGCAATGGGTACTCCCGCCGCGTGCAATTCGCCGGTCCGGCGCAGAGACCATTCTGCGAACGTGATGTCGACAGGTTCATTCGAGGCCGCGAGCGCCACTTTTGCCTCGCGCCACTCCTGACTCACGCTCTCGGGGATCAGATCCATCGCCTGATCAAAGTCTGCGCGCTCAAACGGCACATAAAGGTCCATCGAGTTCATTCGAAGGGTCGGCACGGTGATCGTGGCCTTAAGTGCCTCGGTAGTTTCTGCGCATACGACAGGGTCCTCATTAGTGATCGCTGTAAGGCGCTGTAATGTGTGCAGTCGGGATCGCAAGACATTGCCCGGTTCGTTTGCCACATTTGCAAGCTCTGCTTGTCTTGCTGAGAGCCACAGATCAGGGTCGCTGACACAATCCATCTCGTAGTTGCGCAGATGCTCGAGCGACTGCACGTTTGGCGCGACATCTCTAGCGCGCATCGAGAGCGGCACATGTCCGTCGATTGGCAGGTCTCTGGCGCGCGCCTCGTCCACAATCGCGGCAAAGACCTCGGGGGTGACCATCTCGTAGATTTTCAGAAAGCTCGCCCCGGCTGCGTGAATTTCAGCGATGTTGGTACGGGCCGCCTCAGGTGTTGGGTTGGCAATGCCAAGCCCGGGAAAGTTCATGCCGTCATAGACCACGTCTCTGCCGTCCAGCAGCGGTCCTGAATACCAAATGCTCGGTGCTTTGGCACCCGCACTGCGGAGGGTTTCGACGACCGGGAGCAAATCGTCAAGTAACGCGCCGGTGTCCCGTACCTGAGTCACTCCGTAGTAGAGAAACAGCCCCGCCATTGCATCGGTGAACCGCTTGTCAAAAGTAAAATGGACATGAAAGTCCCATAACCCTGGGATGAGATAACGTCCGCTGGCGTCAAGGCGCTCCATTGCCACTATCTCGCTGGCCGAGTCGCTGGTGACGATGTTGACGATGCGACCCCCATCAATTAGTACGGTTTGGTTGTAACGGAGGGGGTTGACTGCGTCGACAAGCGTTACGTTGCTGATCACCAAGTCGATCGGTTCAGGTATGTCTTCCGAACAGCCCAACAGCAACATTGTAAATAGCAACACAGCGACTGAAGTTAGTCCGGATACAGCGCGCGCGATGTTCTTCATGAGTGCCAACCTTCTTGAGCAGTAACTTGTTTAACGGTTCAGGTATTGGGGGCTTCGGATGGAAACCGCTGTCCAGTCTGGCCTGACTCCCAACGAGGGTATTTAGCCATGATTGTCGAGAACAGTGCACTGTCTACCCACCTGGCAAGCCATTGTTGTGTGAAGGCGTAGGGCGTCTCTTGCCACCAAGCAACGTCGACGCCCGCGAACTGGCGAATAAACGGGAATAACGCCACATCGACGGCATTGGCTGCGCCACCACCCATCCAACCAGAGACCGACAGCTGATCTTCCAGTCTTTGGATAAAGCCCTCCGCGTTATGCCGGCAGTCCTCGGCAGTGTGTTCGGGATAACGCTCAGCGTATTTGTAGCGGTCCAGCCAGTGCTTGAAGCCCTCATCGCATTCACTGATCCATTCCGAATCTAGCGCGGCACCCTCGAGCCAGCCGAGGGGGTCGCCGTGCTCAAGCGCCCACTGCATGACATCGAGGCTCTCCTCAACGACCTGGCCGTCCGAGAGTACGAGTACCGGGACGGTGGCTTTGGGAGACGCTGCGACCAGCTCGGGGGGTTTGTCCTGGAGTAGCACTTCCCTGAGCATCACCTCAGCGCCCGATGCGGCCAACGCCATTCTCGCGCGCATGGCATAGGGGCAACGCCGAAAAGAATACAGTATGGGCAGGTCTGTCATCTGGCAACGATAGCGTGGCTCTAGCCTCTGAACCAGCGCGGTATCCGCGCAGAAAATCCCCCCAAAGCCCGCGACTTTAGTACTATCCGGAGTCCAAACTTAACAATAAACGGGGACAGATCATGGGACGATTGGCAGGCAAAGTGGCTTACGTGTTGGGTGCAGCAGGGCGCGGC
>PCCE01000054.1 GCA_002731575.1 Gammaproteobacteria bacterium
TTGATTTGGAAAAATGGTGGGTCGTCTGGGATTCGAACCCAGGACCAACGGGTTAAAAGCCCGGTGCTCTACCAGCTGAGCTAACGACCCTTAGATTCGTGAGCGCGGCGCATTGTAGTCACCCGCGTTGGGTGAAACAAGACTTTCTAGCTCGGCATTACTGATATCGCGTAGGATCGGCAATGCCTGCATTGGCAAAACCCTCGCGGCGCAAAAAACATGAGTCGCAAACGCCACAGGCAGCGCCTGTTGCATCGGCCTGATAGCAGGAAACGGTAAGCGAATAGTCGACACCTAGCTCGTTACCCTGCTGCACGATTTGCGCCTTGGTGAGATCTATTAACGGCGCATGCACGGTAAGTTGCTGTTCTTCTACTCCGGCTCGGGTCGCAAGATTGGCCATGTTTTCATAGGCTCGAATAAATTCTGGGCGGCAGTCGGGGTAGCCAGAATAGTCGACAGCGTTGACGCCAACAAAGATGTCGCAAGCACCCAACACCTCACTCCACGCCAGCGCTAGCGATAAAAACACGGTATTACGCGCTGGCACATAGGTAATGGGAATGGCGTCTTCGCTGGTATTGGCGTCTGGCACGTCGATGGACTCATCGGTTAGCGCCGAGCCACCAAACTGGCTTAGGTCGATGGATACGATACGGTGCTCTTCCACCTTGGCCCGGGCCGCAACTTGGCGCGCTGCCTCTAGCTCGGCACTGTGGCGTTGGCCGTAATCAAAACTCACCGCATAGCAGGTGTAGCCTGCGGCTTGAGCAATGGCCAGTACCGTGGCGGAGTCCAGTCCGCCCGAAACCAAAATGACCGCTTTCTTCATGGTGTCTTTGTTTCCCCTTGCTGGGTTAGCTTTGTATGGATCGGCCTTGTATCGATTAGCCTTTTATAGCGCAACCTCGTCTAGCGCCCGGGCACATCGCCCCAGAGCAATTTATGCATTTGCATTTGCATGCGTACCGGCAGCCGGTCGGCGACCACCCAATCAGCTAGTTCACGCGGCGCAAGCTCGCGATGACTCGGCGAAAACAGTACATCCGCTACCCGGGAGTAGAGGTCGTGCTCGTCGCAGCGCATGCGTGCCCAGTCGTAATCGCCTCGACCACACAGTACAAACTTGATTTGATCCTGAGGCGTTAAGTACTGCAGGTTCTCCCACAGATTGCGGTGGGCCTCGTTAGAACCGGGTGTTTTCAGATCCAGTACCTTGCTCACTGCCAGTGGCACATGCTCTACGCTTAGCGCCCCGCTGGTTTCCAGCGATACCGAGTAGCCGTCGTCGACCAAGCGCTGCATCAACTCGATGGACTTGGGCTGAGCCAAGGGCTCTCCGCCGGTCACTGTTACATGACTTACCGCATAGGCTTTTACCTGCGCCAAAATGTCGTCCAAGGCAATTATCTCACCGCCGGAAAAAGCGTACTCGCTATCACAGTACTGGCAACGCAGGGGGCATCCGGTGAGGCGCACAAATACCGTCGGTCGCCCAACTGTGTTGGCTTCGCCCTGCAGGGATAAAAAGATCTCGGTAATTCTTAACGCAGACATGAATCTAGGTCATCGGTTGCAGTTTGTTGCTTCGACCACTTGGCTATTCGACTCACTCCATTTCGGCCAAGTAACGCTTAGCTAGGGAGCCAGCAGAACTTTGCGGGTACTCCGCCTGTACCTGCTGTAGGTAACGGCGCGCTTCGGTTTCATCGCCTAGCTGAAAATACAGAACGCCTAGCTTATACAGCGCATCTGGTACTTTCTGGTGATCGGGGTAAAGCCTAATCACCTGCACGAAATTTTGTCGTGCTGGCTCCACTTGGCCAGTAGCCAGATTTAGCTCGCCTAGCCAGTAGAAGGCATTGGGCGTGAACTGACCGTTGGAGTAATCAACAATAAGCTGCTCAAAGGCCTGGGTGGAACGATCGAATTCTTTGCCGCGCATCAACTCGATGGCTTGTGCGTAGGCTTCGCGCTCGGTTGCAGGCGGTTCGGTAGGCAAGTTTTGGACCGGCGTACGAGCCACATCAGGTGCCACCAGACCCGGGTCTGGTGTCTGCCCAACATCGTTGGGAATGCGGTCTGTTAACACTGGTGCTTGAGCAGGAATGGGTGTGGGACCGGGTGCGGGCCGATTCGGGGCTAATGCCGCAACGCGCCGGTCTAAGTCGACATATTGAGCGCGCTGATCTTGCTGCAACTTTTGGATGACATAGGCCTGCTCTTCCACAAGGCCGCGAAGCTCGCGCACCTGCTGCTGCAACAGCTGTACTTGATAGAACAATGGTTGATCGGAAGCGCCAGTCGCAAGGTTTTCTTGCCCTGCCCGGGACCAAAGATCCTCTTCCTCACCCGTGCCTATGTCGAAGGAGCCTGTGGTTTTCGAGCCCGTATTGTTAGAGTCTCGATCGCTAAAATCGATGCTGCCGGAATCCAGTTCTGCTGCGGCCCGAAACAGCGAGTCTTCAACTGGTACAGCAGCGTATGCCTGCCAGCTAAACAACAGCAGTCCAAGTGCGGCGCTGCTACGAGCTATGCCGCGCCGAATCCCTAGACCGATGCGAAGTCTGATTATCGCCATCGGGCTATGGCAGAGTGTGTTAGCGATATGAGACCACTGCACGTCTATTTTGCGCCCATGCTCTGGCGTTGTTAGCCGGGTTCACCAGCTCTTCCTCGCCGTAACTGATGTCTTCAATTTGTCTGGGGCTAACGCCGTTTGCTACCAGTATCGCGCTTATGGCTTGTGCCCGACGCTCGCCTAACGCGAGGTTATATTCACGGGTACCGCGCTGATCGCAGTGGCCGGCCACAACAACTTTGCGGTTCGGGTTAGCACGCAAAATTTCTGCATGCACGTTAAGGGCTGCAAAATCTGCTGGGCTGACGATAGATTGGTCAAAGCCGAAGTAAAATGTGCGCGAGACCGGGCTGCCTGAGGCATCCACCGGGGTAGTATTGTCTGCCGCAAAACCGGGACCAGCCGGTTCCACAACTTCAACCACCTCAGCAACTTCAACGACTTCGGTAGCCGGCTGCTGCTCTACAACTGGTTCAGTAGCGGTGCTCGAACACCCCGCGATGACTAATGCTGCCAGCATAACGATCAGTCGATGCTGTATTTTTTCTTGGATTTGCATCCCAGTCTCCTCAAATTGTGTAACTAAATTATATCGTCAACCGTGCGATTCTACCCAAATTATACCTTCCTGCGGCGGCGCCTTTGCGCAAAAAAGGTGAAATTATTCTTTGTTATTCGATGATGATTCAGCCTGGGCTTGGCACCACATCTGGCAGAAACGGTGACCAAGCTGGTTCACGCACATCGCCGGTAGATGAGGGCAGCCGATATTTCACGCGACCATCCACCGAAACTACCGCGAGAATGCCACGGCTTTGATCTTGAGTGGCGTAAATCAGCATCGCCCCATTAGGTGCCAGCGACGGACTTTCATCTAACTGGGATTCGGTCAGAACAAGCAATCGGTCCTCTAGCAAATCTTGCCAAGCGATATGAAACACACCATTACGTCGGTGCACAAAGACCAAGTGGCGGCCGTCTGGCAACAAGCGCGCCCGGGCATTGTAGTCGCCGACAAAGGTCAGCCGTTCAAGGAAATTAGTGGCCAGTTCCAGCTGATAAATTTGCGGTCGCCCACCCCTGTCCGAGGTGAAAATTAGGTACTTGCCGTCTGGCGACCAAGAAGGTTCGGTATCAATGGCGGGATGTCGCGTAATTCGGCGCAGCTTGCGGCTGGCTAGATCCATAACAAAAATTTCAGGATCGCCGCTGCGCGACAGCACCATGGCCAGCTGCTGGCCGTCTGGCGAAAATACCGGGGATCCATTGATGCCGCGAAAACTAGTCAAAAGTTCTCGCCTGCTGCCATTCACATCTTGGAGCACGATACTCGGCCTGCCGGTCTCGAAAGACACATAGGCTACGCGCTGGCCGTCTGGCGACCAGCTCGCCGAAAGCATGGGTTCGCTGGAGCTGTACAAAGTTCGTGCCCGTTCGCCATCGACATCGGCTACTTGCAGTTGATAGCGCGGGTTTTCAGTACCGATACCCTTGGCCAGTACATAAAGAATTTTTGTGCTGAACGCGCCGCGCACACCGGTGATTTCGGTATAGACCAAGTCAGCAATTTTATGCCCCACGTCACGCCACTGGTCTGGTGCCACAACAAAGCTATAGCTCTGCAAACTGCTCTGGGTGGCCACATCGAATAGCTGGTAGGTCACCTCGATTTGTCCTAACCGATTGCTCCGCGCCTGACCAATGACTAAGTAAGCGGTTTGTAGAATGCGCCAATCGCGGAAAAATACTCCGTCCTCGGTGCTCGGATAGGACAACATATTTTCCGAGGCAACCGGGTCAAATTGTCCGCTGCGAGCCAAATCAAAACGAATCAACTTAGCCAGATTATCGTTAGCGGCCAGGTCTTCGCTGCTAGCGAAAGGCACTACGGCGATGCGAATGGGATCATCTACCCCTTGGTCGATAATAATGGTGTCCAGATCGGCCCAACTCGCAGTGGCAATAAGGCAAACGTAAAGCGTAAGGGTGAACTGACGCAGGGCCATCGTGCAATTTCTAAGAATGGTCGTTTTAGACATGGGCACCATCGATTTTTTGGGTGGAATTTTAGGCCGTTACGCTGACCGCTACCGTAACAGATCCTCCGGACGAAACAGAAAGTAGAAACGGCGGAAGTTTTGCTCAAACAGAGTGTTATCGGTAGGTACTGCAAATCGTCTGGCTCTGCGTATTGCTTGCTCTGCCGCGCGGTCAAACGCAGCGTTGCCGGAGCTGTCTACCAAGGCCACCGACAAAACCTCGCCAGTAGGAATCAACTCAACGACAAAACGCGCCTGCATGCCGTTGCGGGCGCTGGGTGGCCGGCTCCAGTTCTTGCGCACAAGGTCATAAATGCCCGCCTGATAGCTGCTTACCTGTTGCTGACTAAGATCATCTTGCATCTGCTGCGCTTCTGCATCCAATGAGCGCTGAAGCGAATCGTCTGCCAACTCGCCGAGGGCGGCCAAACGCTCTCGGCGGCGCTGGGCCTCGGCTTCTTTGCGCTGACGCTCCGCTGATGCTGCTTGCGCCACTTCCTCTGCCGTTGGCGAGGTATCCTTTGCTTTGCTCTCGGCTGCAGGCTGGGCTGGTGCTTTTTTCTCTACCGGTTTTGGCGCGGGCTTGGGTGCTTGTGCTCGGGGTTTCACTGGGCTTGGTGGCGCGGCTTGCGGTGGTTCAACCAGCATGAGCTTGGCATTGACTACAGTGGGCGTGATGACCTGGGCTACTTCATCTGTGCCACTAACGCCTTGCATGAACGCCAGCACTACCAGCGTGTGAAGGGCTAGTGCGCCGATAAAGGGCAGCGCATAGGAACGGAGCGTCGCCACCTCTCTTCAGCCTTCAAGTTCTGGCGGATCGGTAATCAAGCCGACGCCGCTGGCTCCCGCTTTTTGCAGCACGGTCATTACCCTTACCACCTCGCCATAGGGCAGAGCCGCGTCTGCCTTAATATAAACAGGCACGTTAGCCCGGGCGCGGAGCACTTTGCCAGCCTGTTCACTGAGTGAATAAATAGTCACTCGAGTACCGTCCTCTTCTTTTTTGGTACGGCTTGCCAGCCCGATATTTAGAAACAGCGCGCCGTCCTTACGCATGGACACCACCAGCGGATCCGGCTCCTCGGTATCTATGGCCTCTGAAGGAGCTTGGGGTAGGTCAACCTGCACGCCTTGGGTAAGCAGTGGTGCGGTAGCCATAAAGATGACCAACAGCACCAACATTACGTCGATATAGGGCACCACATTAATTTCTGACATGGGTTTACGGCGGCTCATGCTCAGACCTCGTCACCAACATTGGGTCTAGCGTGGGCAGCACGATGCAAGATCGATGAGACTTCGTCGCAGAAACCCTCGTATCGCTTCATTAGCACGTCGACGTTGGCAGAAAAACGGTTATAGCCAATGACCGCAGGAATCGCCGCAAACAGCCCCATGGCAGTAGCGATCAGTGCTTCGGAAATGCCGGGCGCTACCGACGCCAGGGTGGCTTGGGTCATGTTGGCCAGCGAGCGGAATGAATTCATGATGCCCCACACCGTTCCGAACAAACCAATATAGGGGCTGGTTGAACCCACCGTTGCGAGAAATGGTAGATGGGTTTCAAGCCGCGCTTCCTCGCGCATCAGTGCCACCCGCATGGCGCGCTGCACGCCCTGCATGATCGCGTCAGCATCCACACCCGGTTGCTCGGATAACCGTGTGTATTCGCGGAAACCCGCCACGAAGATGCCCTCAATACCGTTGAGTTGCTCTTCCTCAGACAACTCTTGATAGAGACCGCGCAAATCGATACCTGACCAGAAATGGTCTTCGAAGCTGTTGATTTCTTGCTTGGCGCGTCGCAGCAAATTCCAGCGCTGTAAAATCATCATCCAGCTGACCACAGAGGCCAGCACTAGCAAACCCATAACACCCTGTACCAGCAAGCTGGCGTTGGCGATGAGCTCAAAGACCGACAATGGTTCATTCATATTTGTTCCTTACCTCTGTCTGACCTGCCTTCGTCTGTGCAGCCTATGCGCTGAAAGATGTACTACCTACCAAACCGGTGTGATCAGCCTATTCGTTGTCTTCGCTTGGCCCCACAAAATCCATGGCACCCTGTGTTTGTTCTGTGACCTGTTCTTCGGTCTGTTCGGCCATTTGACCTGAAGTTTGCCGCAGCTGGTCGCCGCTGCGCTCGGGCACCGTCAGCCCAAAGTGCAAATAGGTCTTTGCCGTTGCTACCCGCCCACGCGGTGTGCGCATCAGGTAGCCCTGCTGAATTAGGTAAGGCTCTAATACGTCTTCAATAGTACCGCGCTCCTCGCTAATGGATGCCGCCAAGGCGTCGAGACCTACGGGCCCGCCGTCGAAGCGGTCGACAATGGCCATCAGCAAGCGCCGGTCCATGGTATCGAAACCCTGTTTGTCGACGTTAAGCAAATTCAGTGCCTCGTCCGCCAAGACCGCTGTAACGATGCCGTCGCCTTTCACTTCGGCAACGTCACGCACGCGGCGCAACAAACGGTTGCTGATACGCGGTGTACCACGCGAGCGCTTCGATATTTCTTCTGCGCCTGCGGCCTCAATGGGTAGGTCGAGTTTGTTCGCTGAACGCACGACAATATCCGATAGTTCGGCCACGCTATAAAACTCAAGCCGCTGCACAATGCCGAAACGGTCGCGCAGTGGACTGGTGAGTAGGCCTGCCCTCGTGGTTGCCCCCACCAAGGTAAATGGCTGCAGTTCGAGTTTCAGCGAACGCGCCGCCGGACCTTCTCCGATCATAATATCGAGCTGAAAGTCCTCCATGGCAGGATACAAAATTTCCTCAACCACCGGGCTAAGCCGATGGATTTCGTCAATAAAGAGCACGTCGCCCGCTTCTAGGTTACTCAGCATTGCCGCTAAATCGCCGGCTTTTTCCAGCACTGGCCCGGATGTCGACTTAAGTGAAGCGCCCATTTCCTTGGCCATAATGTTAGCCAGGGTCGTTTTACCCAGCCCCGGCGGCCCAAAAATCAGCGTGTGGTCGAGGGCCTCGCGCCGCTTCTTCGCCGCCTCGATAAAAATCGACATCTGCTCTTTCACCGCCTGTTGGCCAATGTACTCGGCCAAGCTGGCAGGACGTAGGGCACGATCAAACCCAGCATCGCTGCGGTCTTGTGTTGCAGAAACAAATCGATCTGGTTCAATCGCCACTTACTACCCCTTGCCCATGCTGCGCAGCACCCAAGTTACCAATTGCTCGGTATCCACTGCCGAAGTATCTCCCGCCAATGCCTGTAACGCCTGCTGAACTGCGTCTGCGGCTTGGGCCGGTTTATACCCCAGCGCCAGCAGCGCTTCTTCCGCTTCGCGGCCGGCCTGCCGATCGGCTCCAATAACTTGGCTGCCCAGCGATGCAATTCCGTCCGGCAGTAAGGTGTCGAGGCGTGACTTGAGTTCTACCATTAGGCGTTCGGCGGTTTTTTTGCCGACACCGGGCACCTTGGTCAGTACACCTACTTCGTTGGCCTGCACCGCACTGCCTAAGGCGGCGGGACTGATGGAACTGATCAGCGCCAACGCCATTTTTGGCCCTACGCCGTTAATCCGTATATAGACACGAAACAGGTCGCGCTCGCGCTGGTCGGCAAATCCAAACAATAGCTGTGCCTCTTCACGTACCACAAAGTGGGTAAACAAAGTCAGCTGCACGCCTGTTTGCGGACTGTTGGCCAACACGCCCGCGCTGACCTCAACCTCATAGCCTACGCCTGCCACATCCAGCAGCAGTAAGTTGCCCTCGATCAAAATGAGATTTCCGCTGAGCCTGCCAATCAAAGCTGCTGCCCTTTATGGTTATTTGTATTCGTGCTTGCGTCTGTTCATGTCTGCGCCGATTCGCGCTTGCGCCGATTGCGCCGATTCGCGCTTGCGCCGATTGCGCCGATTGCGCCGAAAGCACTATGACGCGCTGAGCGAGGAAGTATTGACGTGGCACAAAGCAATCGCAAGGGCATCTGCTGCGTCTGTCTGTGGTACGCCGGGTAGATTGAGCAAAACGCGCACCATATGCGCGACCTGTTCTTTATTTGCACGGCCGGTACCAACGATGGCCTGTTTCACCCGGCGTGCCGCATATTCTGACACGATTAGATCTTGGGCCACCGCTGCGGCTATCGCCACGCCGCGAGCCTGACCTAGCTTGAGGGCTGAGGCCGCGTTATTCGCCATAAAAACCGACTCGATAGCACATTCGGAAGGTGCGAATTCGGCAATAATTTGACTCACGCTGCGGTAAATAATGCCAAGGCGCTCGGGCATTTCGCCTTGCTGAGCATTGATACAGCCACTGGCCACGTAGTGCACTTTCCGGTCGCTGACCTCAATTACCCCGTAGCCTGTAAGCCGAGAGCCAGGGTCGATGCCGAGAATTCGATACTGGGGGCGATCCAATGTGGCTAGCCCTGCGGCAGTCGGCGTTTACTCATAGGCCTCGTCAGGAAATTCGCCATTACTGTAGACCTCCTGCACATCGTCAAGGTCCTCTAAGGCGTCGATGAGGGTCAGTACTTTGCGCGCCTGCTCGGTTTCACAGGGGCTTGTAGTCGAGGCCACCATGGTGACTTCCGAGTGATCTGGCTCATAGCCCGCTTCGGTTAACTGCCCTACTACCGCATTGAGATTTTCCCAGGGCGTGGTTACCGTAATTGCGCCATCTTCGTCGCCTTCAATGTCCTCGGCACCCGCCTCTAGGGCCACATCCATCAGTGCTTCTTCGTCTGCACCCGGTGCAAAGTTAATCACGCCTTGGCGGGTGAACAAATAGGCCACCGAGCCGTCTGTTCCCAGATTGCCGCCATACTTGTTAAATGCATGGCGAACTTCTGCCACCGTGCGGTTACGGTTGTCAGTCATGGCTTCTACCAGCACCGCCACGCCACCATTGGCATAGCCTTCATAGACCAGTTCTTCAACGTCGTTACCCTCACCGCCACCAGCACCCCGAGCGATCGCTCGTTCGATAGTGTCCTTGGGCATATTCGCGCCGAGAGCTTTATCCACTGCCGCACGCAGCCGTGGATTGTCGTCCACTACACCGCCGCCTAGGCGCGCGGCTACGGTGATCTCACGGATCAGCTTGGTATAAAGCTTGCCGCGCTTTTTGTCCTGCGCCGCCTTGCGGTGTTTGATGTTGGCCCACTTGCTGTGTCCTGCCATATCTCTCTTCCAGTCTTCCTCAACTCGTCCTCAACTCAATACGGTGGCCGCGCCGCTTTGCCGGTTCACGCTAACTCGCCGCCTCTGCGCCGTCGTCATCACTGGCCACTACGTTGACCGGCCCACGCAGGCGTATATGTAAGTCTTTCAACTGCTGATCTTCAACTGTTCCCGGTGCCGCCATCATGACGCAGGACGCACTCTGGGTCTTTGGAAAGGCGATAACGTCACGAATTGACTGTGTATCGGTCATCAGCATCACCAGCCGGTCCAACCCCAAGGCAATACCGCCATGGGGTGGGCAGCCATACTGCAGCGCATCAAGCAGGAAGCCGAACTTTGCTTGGCCGGTTTCGTCCATGCGCAGCACATCGAACACAGCCTTCTGCATTTCATTGTCATGAATTCGTAGCGAACCGCCGCCAAGTTCGTAGCCATTGAGCACCACGTCGTAAGCTGCGGCTTGGGCCGCCGCGGGGTCTGCCAGCAGCGCTTCCGCGCTGCAGGTAGGTCGGGTGAACGGATGATGCTCAGCACTGAAAGAGCCGTCGCGGTCCTCAGAGAACATGGGCCAATCTATGACCCAGCATGGCCGATAGCGGCCCTCTAACAAATTCAGATCGCTGCCGAGTTCTCCACGCAGCGCGCCCATAGAATCGTTTACTACTTTGGCGGTGTCGGCACCAAAGAACACGATATCGCCAGTTTGCGCCCCAACCCGCTCTAGCACTGCGGCAACCACATCATCTGGAATGAACTTCAAAATCGGCGACTGCAGGCCCTCGGCCCCCGCTGCTATATCGTTGACCTTGATATAGGCGAGGCCCTTGGCGCCATAGCGACCCACAAAGCTGGTGTAATCGTCGATAACCTTGCGCGACAAGGACGCCGCCGCAGGCGCGCGCAGTGCCACAATGCGGCCATGCGGATCGTTGGCAGGGCCGTTGAATACCTTGAATTCCACCTCGGTGAACAAGTCAGCAACGTCTGTGAGGCGCAGTGGATTACGCAAGTCGGGACGGTCGCTGCCGAAGTCGCGCATGGCTTCAGCCCAGGACAAAACCGGGAATTCCGGCAGCTCGACTTTCATTACCTTACTAAAGACTTGCCGCAGCATGCCTTCGGTAAGCGACATAATGTCTGCCTGATTGACAAAAGAAGCCTCTATATCAATCTGCGTAAATTCAGGCTGGCGGTCAGCGCGTAAATCTTCGTCGCGGTAGCATCGGGCAATTTGGTAGTACTTGTCCATACCGGACATCATCAGTAGCTGCTTATAGACCTGCGGTGACTGCGGCAGCGCAAAAAACTCGCCAGGGTGCGTGCGACTAGGGACCAGATAGTCCCGCGCACCCTCAGGCGTTGCACGGCTCAGCGTCGGCGTTTCCACATCCCAGAACCCATGCTCCTCCAAATAAGCGCGCACAGCGCTGGTAATTCGTGCCCGCGCCTGCATGCGCTGCTGCATTTCTGGTCGTCGCAGGTCCATGTAGCGATAGCGCAGGCGCACGTCTTCACCGGCCTCCGAATGTTCATCGAGCTGAAAGGGCGGTGTCTTAGCTGCATTCAAGATCTGCAGCTCCTTGCCCAACACTTCCACCTCCCCGGTTGGCATGTCTGAGTTTATCGTGCCCTCAGGGCGGCCTCGGACCTTGCCCTTGGCCATAAGCACGTATTCATTACGTACCGAATCTGCCAGCGCAAAGCTTGTTTTTTCATCTGGGTCGAAAACAACCTGCAACACACCAGTGCGGTCGCGTATATCGAGAAAAATCACACCTCCGTGATCCCGACGGCGATGCACCCACCCATAAATTTCTACTTCTTCGCCAGATTCTGTGGCTCTTAGATCACCGCAATAGTGGCTGCGCATGGCAATACCTTTTATCGATTGAGCTTTGTTGCGTTACTCACAACGCCATTTACTTAGGTTGAGACTTCTAGCTGCTGCTATCGCTGTTTGAGCCGCTGCTACTAGAGCTGCTATCACTAGAGCCACCGGAGCCGCTTTCGCTAGCGGACACATTTTTCTTTTTCCCGGACTTAAAGTCCGTTTCGTACCAGCCGCCGCCCTTCAGGCGAAACCCGGCAGCGGATATCCGCTTCTTCAAAGAGTCGTTAGAACATTTCGGGCATGTGACCAGCGGATCTTCACTGAGCTTCTGCACTGCTTCGAGTTCGTGCCCGCAGCTTTCACAACGGTATTCGTATATCGGCATAAGAATTACTAAGGCCAAAGTGGTTGAACATTAGGGGACGCGCATGATCGTAAAAAAAACAGCAAAAATACAGTGATTTAGCGCCTTTATTGTTGCCACTCTGTATTTGATCGGCTATAAATCCGCCATCATTTCCTAGGAAATGACCTGAGAACCTTTGTGTGACCTTTATCGGCAAGGCGTTTTCAAATCCAAGGATTGAGCAAGCCGGAAATGCAGCATGGCCGCTGGCTCGATTACTGGAGATTAGGCATGAAAACTAGTGCGCCTTTTAGCGTCACAAGCGCGAGATGAGCAAACAGTTTTTATTCGTATTCGCCAGGGTTTGAACGCAGTTTTGCTGATGCAGACGAGCACTGGACCTTGTTCCGGCGTCTTTATCTGCACAGAGCTAGGGGGCACTGGGAGAAAGAAACGCGGTAAAACCCCGCTGTCGGCTGTGATATCACAGGCGTCAATTGAGTGGAATTACGCAGTTTAACCTGACGATAAAGGACCAGATATATGGCTACGCAAAAGAAAGCTCCGGCAAAAAAAGCACCTGCGAAGAAGGCTGCCGCCAAGAAAGCACCCGCAAAAAAAGCAGCTGCGAAGAAAGCTCCAGCGAAGAAGGCTGCAGCGGCTCCAGTGAAGAAGGCACCCGGCATTAAGGCAAAGATGACCAAAACCGCCATCCTCAACGAAATAGCAACAAATACTAACCTGTCACGCGCTCAAGTAACCTCCGTAATGGATGAGCTCGAGTCTGTGATCGAACGCCACATTCGTAAGCGCTCGGTTGGCGAGTTCACGCTACCAGGTCTGTTAAAGATCAAAGCGGCGAAGCGACCTGCTAGCAAGAAGCGAATGGGCCGCAACCCAGCGACTGGCGAAGAAATCGTCATTCCAGCGAAGCCTGCAACCACACGTGTTCGCGTGTCAGCACTGAAGAAGCTGAAGGATATGATCGTTTAGACGACTATCCCAAAGCCCTTGAGCCGACCTCTTTGAGCAGATCATCGGGTCGGCTTTTTTTGCCTGAGATTAGGCAAATCGCACACTTTGTCTACGTAATGCCTGCCGTGTTTGCCAAGGGTAGTATTCCACCCTTGTGATGTAGGCGTGGCATTGTGTCTAATGCGTGCTTCGCCAATAGAGCAAATCTCTCATGCGCCAATCCATCTTGCTGCTGCCGACTCTGAAAGAAGACCCCGCCGACGCCGATGTCATCAGTCATCGCCTGATGCTGCGCGCAGGCATGATTCGGCAGCTCGCCAGCGGCCTGTACACATGGCTGCCTCTTGGCCTACGGGTGCTGCGTAAAATCGAACACATCATCCGCGAAGAAATGAACCGCAGCGGCGCACAGGAAGTATCCATGCCCGTGGTGCAGCCTGCCGAGTTGTGGATGGAAACCCAACGCTGGCAAAAAATGGGCGATGAGATGCTGCGCATGCAAGACCGTCACCAGCGCGACTTCTGCCTCGGCCCCACTCACGAAGAAGTGATTACCGATTTGTTTCGCCGCGAAGTACATAGCTATCGCCAGCTGCCCATGAACTTTTATCAAATACAGACCAAGTTCCGCGACGAAAGACGACCACGCTTTGGTGTCATGCGTGCCCGAGAATTCACCATGAAAGACGCCTACTCATTTCATCTGGACCAAGCCAGTTTCGATGACACCTATGACGAAATGTACCGCTGCTATGAGCGCATTTTGACGCGCATGCAGCTAGAGTTTCGCGCCGTGCAAGCAGACACCGGCAACATTGGCGGCGACAACTCTCACGAGTTTCATGTACTGGCTCAATCTGGCGAGGACACCATTGCCTACAGCGATACGGGCACCTATGCCGCTAACCTAGAGAAGGCCGCCGCGCTGTTACCACAGCCCGCTGAGACGGCCGGCGAAGATATGAGCCGCGTCGATACACCCAATGCGAAGACCATTGACGCGGTAGCCCAACTCCTCGGACTGCCAACCCAGCAGAACCTAAAGACGCTGATGGTTGAAGGTGCCGAGGACGCGGAAAGCCACCTGTATGCCATCATCTTGCGCGGCGACCATGATCTGAATGAGATCAAGGCCGCCAAGCTGCCAGGTATCAAATCACCGCTTACCTTTGCTGATGAAGAGGTAATCGCCAAGGCCATGGGTGCTCATGTTGGCTCCCTTGGACCGGTAAACTGCAATGTGCCCATGTTTGTGGATGCCAGCGCCGCCGCCGTTAGCGACTTTGTTTGTGGCGCCAACGAAGACGGTGTGCACCTGCGCGGTGTTAATTGGCACCGTGATGTGGCGCTAACCGAGCGACAGGTTGTCGATGTGCGCAACGTTGTGGAGGGCGATACTGCCCCAGATGGCATCGGCCAGATTCGTTTTCTGCGCGGCATTGAGGTTGGTCATATCTTTCAGCTCGACCGTTCCTATAGCGCGCCCATGCAGGCGTCAGTACTGGACCAAGACGGCAACAATAATGTCCCGATTATGGGCTGTTATGGCATGGGCGTAACGCGCTTGGTCGCCGCGGTCATTGAGCAAAACCATGACGCCAACGGCATTACCTGGCCAGCTCCGCTGGCACCCTTTCACCTGCATATTATTGCTCTGAACGCACAAAAATCCGACGCGGTAAGAGAAGCCTCTGAGTCTTTGTATCGTCAAGCCAGCGACGCCGGAATTGAGGTATTGCTCGATGACCGAGCAGAGCGCCCAGGGGTGAAATTTGCCGAAGCGGATTTAATAGGCATTCCTCACCGCTTGATCATCGGTGATCGCGGTCTGAAAAACGGCGTGGTGGAATACAAACAACGCGGCGACGCAGCGGCTGAAGAAGTTGCGCTCAGCGACGCGTTGGCAACGCTAACCTAGATGGCCTTGAGCGTCATTGCTTCCCGTTGCTACATTTGTGGGGCTAGCTGGGCGGGCTGGGTTTTCGCTGCCAGCAGGGTTTGAGCAGTTTGCGGACCGACTAAAATTCGATGCAGGGCACCATCTGGTGCAATCAGTACAGTCATTGGCAGCACCGTGGCCTCCTCGTAACCGAGCAGCAGTTGCGGGTCGTCTAACAGAGTCGGGAACGAAATACCCAAGGTATCAATCGATGCCTGCAGCTCTGCCCCCTCTAAGTAATCGTAGTTCACCCCTAGCACAGTAAAGCCTTCTTCTGCCGTGTTGAGGTGATTTAACTCCGGCACTTCATCACGGCACGGTCCACACCAATCGGCCCAGTAATTGATAAGCACCCAATCCCCCTGCCACTGCCCGGGGCTAGTGATGCCGCCGTCCGCGAGCCGTAGCGGGTTGCTCGGACCCGCATCACTACAGCCAAGCAGCAGCCCACACAGCAGCAGCATGCGTAATCCACGCTGTGCGTGGACGCTTTGAGTTGGCAATGGCGATAGCGTCATAGCAGGTTTCTTGAACTAAGAGTTCTTATCAAATAGAGCAACATTCGGCGCAATTCTGTGATCGACCACGTCTTCTTGATGTGAATACCACGTGCGGGTGCCTATACTCGGCAACCGCACATTTCACGGCGACAGCATGGCAACTTACACGCTTTACCACAATCCGCGCTGCTCCAAATCTCGACAAACGCTCGCGCTACTGCAAGAAAACGGTATCCAGCCAGAGATTATCGAGTATCTTACGTCGCCGCCTTCGCTCGCAGCGCTTCAGCAGCTGCAACAGCTCTTGGGTGTAGCGGCGCTGCAAATGCTCCGCACTAAGGAGCAGGTCTTTGCTGAACTGGGTCTTGGTAACTACGGCCTTACCGATACCCAGCTTTTGCAGGCCGCTGCGGCAAACCCGATTTTGTTGGAGCGGCCCATTGTAGTGTGTGGCGATAGAGCGGTAATTGGCCGTCCTCCAGAAAACGCATTGGAGCTGCTATGAACAACCCTTACGTGCTGATTTTGTATTACTCCCGCACCCTCGGCACGCAGAACCTAGCGCTGCAAATGGCCCGAGGCGTGGATCAAGTTGCAGGCATTGAGCCACGCATACGTACGGTCCCACCGGTGAGCGCCGTGACCGAGCGCACGGCGGCCAGTGTGCCCGACGATGGGGCAGTTTTTTGCAGCAAAGAAGATCTCAGCGGCTGCAGTGCGCTGGCACTGGGTAGTGCCACCCGCTTCGGTAATATGGCGGCACCACTGAAGTACTTTCTCGACACCACTGCAGACCTTTGGGCAGGTCACCACCTAGTAGGGAAGCCAGCTAGCCTATTTTGTTCGACTGGATCGCTGCACGGTGGGCAGGAATCGACCTTGCTCACCATGATGGTGCCACTGTTGCATCACGGCATGCTGATTCAGGGTCTGCCATATAACCTACCCGAACTGCACAGCACCCAAGGCGGCGGCACGCCCTACGGCGCTAGCCATGTACGCGGTCAACAGTCGGAGAGCCTATTGTCCGACGACGAAGCGAAACTTGCACAAGCTGCGGGCAAGCAGCTGGCCGAACTGGCTTTAAAGCTTGACCAAGGCTCTTGAACAAGAAGGAATAACCCATGCAAGGCTGGCTATTTTTAACCTTTATTATGATTGGATCGCTGATCGGCGTGACAGGTTTGCGGCAGTTTTTCATTGAGCCACTGCCCACTACTGCGCTGACTGCAACTTGGTTTTTCCTACAGATACTGCCGCTGCTGGTATGTTTGCCCAGCGCTCTACGCGGTCATCTCAAAGGTATGTTTTTCCTATGCTTGATTAGCATTTTGTACTTCGTTCATGGGGTGCTAATCGTTTTTGATCCGGCGCTCTTCTACTGGGCTGTGGCCGAGCTGTTTTTCGCCCTAAGCCTATGCGCTATCACCGCCCTTTACGTACGCAAGTTGAGGGAATTCAACGCGGCAGCCGAACGCGCTGCCGCCGGAGAGCCCGAGCCGCCAGCGGCTAGTGAATAATGGGCGGCTGCTCGACTACTACTACCGCCTCGGCCTCCTCCACTTCTTGCACCAAGTAGCGACGCGTCGTAATCCCGCCATCGGTGATTTCGGGTAAGCGGCGCAGAAAGGCCTCCACATGGGGTGTCGACAGGTGGTTCATCAGCGCGTCCATACTTTCCCACTCTTGGAAGAGCACCAAGGTGTCAGGCTCGGCGAGCGCGCGGTAAAACTCATAGGTCACGCAGCCCTCTTCACCCATGGTGGCCTGCACTAAGTCTTTAACCATGCTCAGCGCATGATCAAACTGACCCGATTTAATGGGTATGCTGCCCTGCATAATAATCACGTTAGCTGATCCATCCATTGGCCAGGAGAGTTTGGTGCATTTCATCGACGATGGCCGGATCATCGATAGTCGACGGCACGGTATAGGGCTGGCCATCGATCATTTTGCGAATTACCTGCCTAAGTATCTTGCCTGACCGTGTTTTCGGCAACCTTGGCACGACTACCGCACGCTTAAAGTTCGCAATCGGACCCACGGCATCGCGCACCGCTTGAACCAGTTCCGCCTGCAGCACCTGCGCGTCATGGTTCACACCATCTTTCATCAGCAGTAAACCAACCGGCACCTGACCCTTTTCCGCATCGGCAATGCCCACCACCGCGCACTCGGCTACCGCCGGGTGTTCTGCCACCACTTCTTCAATGCGCCCGGTAGACAGTCGATGACCGGCTACGTTGATCACATCGTCGGTTCGTCCCATAACATAAACATAGCCATCCTCATCACGAAAGCCGCCATCGCCGGTAAGGTAAAACCCGGGATACTCGCTCCAGTAGCTCTCCTCGTAACGCTGATGATCTTGCCAAACCGTGGGAAAGGAACTTGGCGGCAGCGGCGCTTTAAGAACAATGGCACCCTCTTGATTGGGGCCGACTTCCTGACCGTCTGCATCAAGCACACGTAAATCCCAGCCAGGAGCTGGTAGCGTACAAGACCCCGCCTTGGACTCCAGCAACTCAATGCCTGCCATATTTGCGCAGATCGACCAACCTGTTTCGGTCTGCCACCAGTGATCTATCACCGGTACATGCAGGTGCTCTTTGAGCCAATGGTAGGTCGGCGGATCAAGGCGCTCGCCTGCAACAAATTGATATTGCAGGCTGGAAATATCGTATTGCTTTAGGAAATCGCAGTTTGGATCTTCCTTGCGCATGGCGCGAAACGCCGTTGGCGCAACAAAAAAGCTCTTTACCCTATGTTCGGCCAACACACGCCAGAACGCGCCAGCGTCCGGGGTTTTAACTGGCTTGCCCTCATAGAGTACGGTGGTACAGCCGGCGAACAGCGGGCCATAAACGATATAGGAGTGGCCTACTACCCAGCCCACATCTGAGGCTGCCCAGTAAGCGTCGCCGCTATGCACCCCATAGACCGCACTCATGCTGTAGTTCAGTGCCACCGCATGGCCACCGTTATCACGGACAATACCCTTGGGCTTCCCGGTGGTACCCGACGTATACAAAACATAGAGCGGATCCGTCGCCTGCACCGGCACACAGTCCACTGGCAACGCCGCAGCTTCCCAGCTGCGCCAGTCAATATCGCGCGGTGCCGTCAAAGTTGCCGCGCACTGCTCGCGCTGCAACATCACCACATGCTCGGGTTTGTGCGCTGCCAAGTCGATGGCATCGTTGAGCAAGGGCTGATAGGGAATCACGCGATCCACCTCGATGCCACAGGACGCCGCCATCACTACCTTGGGACTGGCGTCGTCTATGCGCATGGCCAGCTCTTTTGCCGCAAAACCACCAAAGACCACAGAGTGAATGGCACCAATACGCGCACAGGCGAGCATGGCTGCAACGGTTTCCGGCACCATGGGCATGTAAATAATCACCACATCGCCTTTCACCACGCCCAGCTCGCTAAGCCCCCCGGCGATGGTTGCGGTTTTATGCAGCAATTGAGAATAGGAAAAGTGTTCGGTTGTGGCAGTTACCGGTGAATCATAAATTAGCGCGGTTTGATCACCTCGCCCTTGGGCAACATGCTGGTCAAGAGCCACATAACATGTGTTCATTACCCCATCTGAGAACCAGCGCCAAACACCGTTAGCATCCTGATCGAGAATGGTTTGTGGGGTCGTCATCCAAGGAATGTTTGAGGCCTGCTCGGCCCAGAAACCTTGGGGGTCAGCTAAGGATCTTGCATATACCTCAGCGTAACTAGCGGGGTTATCAACGTCTGGCATAAGCTCTCCAAAGTCTCGCACAGGCGACTCAAGTGTCAGCGAACCCGAGCAGGACTTTGCTCCCGAGATAAAAACCGTCAGTTCGTTTTACAAACTGACGGCTTGTCTCACATGAAACCGCTTAATGTCTCGGTTTTACTGCTGGGTGTAACGCTTAATTTGGGCCGGCTTGGGGCAACGCGCGATAAGGTCCTTATAGACTTTTGTGCGCTTGCCGATGTTTTTATGCTCGCAGTAAAAATCAACAGCGCGCTGCCAAGCATCGACGCGGCCATGTCTGGGAATCGATACAGTGGTGTTGACAATTTTCAAGCGTACTCGGGACATCACGCCGACTTGGAATACAGGGGTAAGAGTGCCGCTTTTCTCGCGCTTCATACGACACAAGATGCCTTTCACCTGGCCACTGCTGTCTAGATGAATCTCACGATCGTTCTTGTCGCGGTTTTTTTTCTGCAGAGTTTTAAGCTCTGCATCTCGCACATCGGCCAACGCTTTCACTTCGGCCTTCTTCGCGCCGCGCAAGCGTTTGCTGTTTTCTTTTAGTGAGAAATACTCTTGATAGGTTTTCCCCTCGATTTGGCGTCGCACGCGAAAACCGTAAAATCTGGGGTTGTCTAACAATTCTACACTCATGAGGAATCCTTACTTTCGCATTTGTTATTTTCGGGTGAGTCAACAATGGCCGAGCAGAAGCTCTCAGCTTCGTTCTGAGACCTTGGCGCTTTACCCGCCGCGATCTCGCACCTCCCTCTTATTATTTTTGAACCCTGCGACCGCCATTTAACCGCAAACTCGCTGGGTTTTCACGAGGCTAAAGCGAATTGATGGCAAAAATGTGCCATTTTCTAACCGGCAACCACCCCTTGGTCGGTCAGCGCGGCTATTTCTTCGGCAGACAGGCCAAAGTCTGACAGTACGTCAGCAGAATCTTCGCCTGGTACCCGTGGAGCCTGGACTGCGCCAGCAGGGGTGCGAGAAAAACGTGGTGCCGGCGATGGCTGGAGCATACCGCCAACTGTTTGATAGGCCTCCCGCGCCTTGTTATGCGGGTGCTCGGCGGCATCAATCAGATTAAGCACCGGCGCAAAACAGACATCGCTGCCTTCCATAATCTTGCACCATTGAGCTTGGGTTTTGCTTAAGAACACCTCTGTTAGCTTGGCCTTAAGCTCCACCCACCGACCGCGCTCCATTTGCGGCTGGAAGTAGTCTGGGTCCAAGCCCGCCTTTTCCATCAGCAGCGCATAAAACTGCGGCTCGATGGAGCCGATGGAAATGTGCTCCCCATCGGCCGTTTCATAGGTGTCATAAAAATGCGCGCCGCCGTCGAGCAAATTCGTGCCACGCTGAGTATCGAAAGCACCGCTTGCCGACATGGAATAAAACATCGCCATCAGTGCAGCGGTACCATCGACCATGGCCGCATCAATTACCTGTCCTTGGTTAGATTTTGTGACTTCGAGCAGACCGCAGACCATGCCGTAAGCCAGCAGCATACCGCCGCCGCCAAAATCACCCACCAGATTCAATGGCGGTACCGGGCGCTCGCCGGGACGACCAATAGCATGAAGCGCGCCAGCTAATGCGATGTAGTTGATGTCGTGGCCTGCGGCCTGAGCCATGGGACCTTCTTGCCCCCAGCCGGTCATGCGGCCATAAACCAGCCTCGGGTTGCGCCCCTGACAATGCTCTGGACCCAAGCCAAGACGTTCGGTAACACCCGGGCGAAAGCCCTCAATGAGTCCATCTGCTTTTTCTACTAGACGCAGCACGGTCTCTACCCCCTCGGGGCTTTTTAGATCCACCGCAATGGAGCGACGGCTGCGGGTGAGTACATCCTTGGGTGCCTGCGTCGCCTGCGCCGCACCAATACGCTCTACGCGAATCACCTCAGCGCCCATATCTGCCAGCATCATGCCGCAGAATGGCCCGGGGCCAATGCCCGCCAGTTCAATAATTTTAAATCCGTTTAATGGCCCCATGACCTTCTCCCCTATCGCACTTAATGATGTTTACAGTGAAGATCTTACTCATGGCAGCCAATTTCGACCACTGGCCAAATACAATAAGCTGAACATTCGCAGTTATCCAAGGAAGCCCCGAACACTAAGACTATGCGAAAAATCATTCACTGTGACTGCGATAGTTTTTATGCCTCAGTAGAAATGCGTGACGACCCGAGCCTACGCGACCTGCCCATTGCCGTGGGTGGCAGCGCCAGCCGGCGCGGTGTCATCGCTACCTGCAACTACAATGCCCGCAAATATGGGCTGCACTCGGCTATGCCCATGGCCCAAGCGCTGCGTCTGTGCCCTGATCTGGTCGTCGTTCCCACCAATATGGAAAAGTACCAACAAGAAAGCCGGCGGGTACAAGGTATCTTTTACGACTACACGGATCTGGTTGAGCCGCTGTCACTGGACGAAGCATTCTTAGACGTTAGCGACTGCCAGGAGCAGCAAGGCAGCGCTACGCTGATCGCGCAAGAAATACGCGACCGGGTAAGAGCAGAGGTAGGCATAACCATTTCGGCAGGCATCGCGCCAAACAAATTTTTGGCCAAAATCGCTTCCGATTGGGACAAGCCGGACGGGCAGTTCACTATAACGCCACCGGAAATCGAAGCCTTTATGCTGGATCTGCCCGTGAACAAAATTTTTGGCGTAGGCTCGGTTACCGCGAAGAAGATGAGCGCACTGCAGATTCATACCTGCGGTGACCTACAACAGATTAGCGCCGCTGAGCTAACCAAACGCTTTGGTAAATTTGGCACGCGACTGCACCAACTGTGCCGGGGTCAGGACGAGCGGCCAGTTAGCCCAAATCGAGTGCGCAAGTCGATAAGCACCGAGCAGACCTTCGCCGAGGACATTCCCACCCTTGCGGCGTGCCAGGCCCAGTTAGAAGCATTGTTTGCCGACCTACAGCGGCGAATCAAAAAGGCCCAATGCGAACAACGGGTAAAGGGCCGCACGCTAAAGCTGCGTTTTACCGGATTTGATACCACAACGGTTGCCAGTGCCGGACAAGAAGTCACCCTTGAGGCTTATTCGGCCCTGCTACAAACCGCTTGGGCAAGGCAGCAAAAACCAGTGCGACTGATCGGTCTCGGAGTACAAGTCAGAGAAAAAAGTAACCCAGACCAAGCCGACCTGTTTGCTCAAGACGACGCTGAAACGAAGGTTGAGGAGGAGGCTGATAACGACTCTGGGAACGAGACTGGAGCAATCAGTTAGCGAACTGAATGTTGGCAAAGCGCGAATACAGCTCGCTATCATTAACCAGTTCATCGTGGGTTCCGCTGGCAATCATTTGGCCCTGCTCGAAAACCAAAATGCGATCTGCTTGACGCACGGTCGATAGTCGATGGGCAATTACCAGAATTGTCATCTCACCCTTTAGCGCTTCCACACTTTTGCGAATACTTTGTTCACTTTCCGCATCCAGCGCACTGGTGGCCTCATCGAGCAGCAAAAACGCTGGTTTCGCAATGAGCGCACGAGCAATGGCGAGCCGCTGGCGCTGACCACCAGATAACCCCACACCGTCTTCCCCTAGATGGGTTTGCAAGCCCTTCGGCAGGGCATCAACAAAGCCTTGGGCATTGGCAAGATGCAGTGCCCGAGTCACTTCTTCGTCGCTAGCCGTCGGTCGCGCATAGGTAAGATTGTCGCGGACACTGCCCGAGAACATGGCCGGCGTTTGTGGCACGAAGCCAAATGCCCCGCGCAAGGCCCCTAGCGTCAGGTCATGGCTCTCAACACCGCCAAGACGAATGGCACCGCTATCTATATTGTAAAAACGCTGCAGCAGATCAAAAAACGTACTCTTGCCAGCACCAGAGGGGCCCACAACGGCAACCATTTCGCCGGGCTGAATCTGCAGGCTGAGATTTTGCAGCACCACTTGATCGGGCCGACTCGGATAATGGAACGACACGTTTTCCAGCACTAAGTCGAGCCGTTGCCGGTCAGGCAAGGCATCTATCGGCCCGTCGACAATGTCGCTGGGAGATTCCAGCAGCTCTACCAAGCGCTCGGTTGCGCCCGCAGCACGCTGCAAATCGCTCCACACCTCAGATATGGCGCCTACAGAGCCAGCGACAATAAAGGCATAAAATATAAAAGCGGCCAGTTCACCGGGACTAGTGCGCCCACTCAGAACATCCTGACCACCCACCCAAAGCAAAGTGGCTACCGCGCCAAATACCAGCAGCATTACGACTGCTACCAACACGGCTCGCAGCCAAACACGCTGCAGGGCCACCGCCAACGCACGCTCTACCACTTCGGCAAATTGCGCGATATCCGATAGCTGGTGATTGAACGCCTGAACAATTTTTATATGGCGAAAGCTTTCGCTGACATGGCTACCAACTTCCGCGAGCCGGTCTTGGCTACTGCGCGACAGAGCGCGGACCCGGCGGCCAAACAGGATCACCGGCACCACAACAAATGGCACGCTGGCTAGCACGATGAGCGACAACTTCGCGTTGGTAACGAACAACAGCACCATGCCGCCGAAAAACATCAAAATGTTGCGCAGGGCGATAGAAACCGAGGAACCAATCACGGTCTGCAACAGGGTGGTATCCGTAGTGACCCGAGACTGAATTTCACTGGGCGAATTTGCCTCGAAGAAACCGGGGCTGATATGCACCAAATGATTGAAAACAGCCGAACGAATATCCGCACTCACCCGCTCGCCGACCCAAGAGACGAAGTAAAAACGGATGAAGGTGCCAGCCGTCAGCACCACGATAAACACCGCAAACAGCGTCAGCGACTGATTTAACAAGGCTACCTCGCCGCTGGCAAAACCGTCGTCGATGACCAGCCGTACCCCCTGACCCAGCGACAAAGTGGCGCTAGCCGTAACGATCAGTGCAAGGCTGGCTAGCACAACTTGGGGAACATAGGGACGCAGAAATAAAAACGCCGGACGGAGCCGGCGCAGATTCTTGGAGGTGGGTCTTTCTTCTTCTGTCATACCGGTATTATGGCGCGTTGCCTGCCGGCTTGCACGAATCCTCGGTAATTGGGACGAACTAAACGAACAATAACCACATTGTAAACGTCTGACGGTTGTTCGCTTTGCATCCACGCATACATCGTGACTTTAAACCGGCAATTGAGATCACCAAGCGTTGCCGTTATCTTGCCCGCTATGGAACCCGAGCAACCGGAGGCAGCATGGACAGCTTAGAATTTTTGCAATGCGAAACAGGCGAAAATCCGGTGGGCTGCGTGATCTGGATGCATGGCCTCGGCGCCGACGGCACAGACTTCGAACCCATCGTGCCGATGTTACCGCTAGACGTTAACTTGCGCTTTATCTTTCCCAACGCCCCCGTGCGGGCAGTAACCGTAAACGGCGGCATGGAGATGCGCGCTTGGTACGATATCGATCCGGCGTCGCCACTGGCCAGCAATGACGACATTCTCGCTTCGGTAGACGCAATCAACCAACTGGTGGAAGCTCAAGTTGCCAACGGTTTCAGCTACGACCAAATTACTATTGCAGGCTTTTCCCAAGGCGGCGTTATCGCGCTGGAACTGGGCCTTGGGCACCAACAGCGCCTGCGCGGCATCATGGCACTGTCCACCTATGTGAACGATCACGAACACTTGGTGGAACGCGTGGGCTTCGCCAATGTAGATACACCCATCTTTATGGCTCATGGGGTGAACGACGCGTCCATTCCCATCACTCGCGCCATCACCTCCCGACAGGCGCTCATGGACCTTTCCTATCAGGTGCAGTGGCAGGAGTACGCCATGGGCCATCAGGTCTGCCAGCAACAAATTACCCATATTGGCCAATGGCTGAACTCGATATACCACCCATAACAGCCGACCTCGATGTCAGCATGCTCACGCCGCTGGCGGCTACGCCCTCAGCTTGGGTGACCTGTGTGCTGAACAACTTTGAAGCCTTTATGCAGGACCATGCTTCGGCGGAAAAGAAAGCGTCGGGGATGGCCCTAAGCATGATCTCGCACTATCCAGACCAGCCGGAACTAGTCAGCGCCATGGTCGACTTGGCTGTTGAGGAGCTCAACCATTATAAAGAAGTTATGCGCCTGCTCATGAGCAAGGGCATGACGCCAGCAGCAGATTTGAAAGACCCTTACATCACCCAGCTAAATAAGTTGGTACGTAAAGATTCCGCTGTGTTCCTACTGGATAGACTGCTGATTGGAGCCATCGTGGAACGTCGCGGCGCTGAGCGCTTTGGCCTAGTCGCTGCCCATGTGAAAGATCCAGAGCTACAAAAGTTCTATCAGGCGATTACTAAAAGCGAAGCCCGCCACTGGCATCTGTTCGTAGGATTAGCTCGGCAGCTTTGCTCGCACCTGCCCGTGGATGAGCGCTGCTGCGAGCTGGCGAAGCTTGAAAATGCCATAGTCGCTGAGCTTCCCATACGCCCTGCCCTGCACTAGCCAGCAGCGCTAACTCGTGATCGAACAATATCTCGCGCGCAACGCCGAACCAGAGGCTCAGGCTCTTCACTCGGGCGCCACTGTGCCAGCAAATGTCAGCGGCTTGGCTTTGCAGCCGTTGCACGCCTCACACGCTTGGCAGGGTTGCTTGGTGATACCGGTTTTCGATGAGTGCTTTGCCACCTTGCAGCGGCAAATTACCGCATTAGCAGACACGAATACGCTTATCCTGCTTGTGGTCAATGCCCCCCAAGGCGGCGACCCAGATGCGATTGAGCGCACTCTTGGTTTGCTTAGCAAACTACGCACCAGTGATTTTGCGCAGGTCATCTTGGTCGATAAAGCCAGCCCAGAGCGGCAGTTAAGCCCCAAGCAGGGCGTTGGGATGGCGCGGAAAATCGGCTGCGATCTGGCGCTGACTCTCATACATATTGGTAGGGTGCGCTCGCCTTGGATACTGCAAAGCGATGCCGACGTGGAATTTCCCGAGGGCTATACCCAACTCTTTTATGACAACCCGGAGAGATCGGCATCCGGCGCAAAAATTTATCCGCATACCCACGTCAGTGAAGAACCTACCCTGCATTTCGCAGCCCAACTTTACGACCAGCATATGAACTACTACGTTGCCGGGTTGCAGCTGGCCGGCAGCCGCTACGGGCATCACAGCCTTGGCAGCACGATTGCCGTGCACGCCACTAGTTATGCTGCGGTACGCGGGTACCCCAAGCGCCCAGCTGGTGAGGACTTTTACCTGCTTAACAAGATTCGCAAAGTTGCCGGTGTGGAGCGACTTGCGGAACCCATACTGAAAATTGAAGCCCGACTCTCTACCCGCGTGCCCTTCGGTACCGGCCAGGCACTGCGGGATATTGTCGGGCACCTTGCACAAGACCCAAGTGGTAATAGCTACCGGAGCTACCATCCCGAGTGCTTTATCACGCTTGGCAAGGCACTACAGGAATTCGAGCATTGGGCAGCCAACCCCGCCGCAGATTTTTCTGCAGCGGTCTCCGAGCACCTAGCCAACATTGGCTTCGCGCGCTTTGCCAAGAGTATTGGCAAACAGAACCCATCATCTGCAAGGCGCCTGCAAGGCGTACACGACTGGTTCGACGGCCTCAAGACTCTGCAGTTTATTCACAGCTGCCAACGCCACTATGCGGACCAACCGCTGCTGCAAACACTAGCTAATATAGATCCGGTGTTTCGCGATAAAGTCTTTGAATTTCAAACAAATACCGACTAGCACCCCTTAACAGCTAGGCAGATTGACCGTACACTTCTCCGCGTTCGCCTGCGCCCTATCTCGCGCACGCAAAAACCAATCACGCACTAACCCGCGGCTATCGCGGCAACACACAAAAAGCACATGAAGAAGATATTTATTGACGGACAAGCGGGCACCACGGGCCTGCAAATCAGCCAACGCTTGGCGTCACATAGCAGCATTGAGGTCCTAGAGGCAGATCCGGCAACACGTAAAGACCTGGCTGCCCGGGCGCAACTACTGGCCAGCGCCGACGTTGCCATATTGTGCCTGCCTGATGATGCGGCGCGAGAATCTGTGGCGTTGGCCGCAGGCAACACACGAATTTTAGATGCCAGCTCTGCCCACCGTACCGACGCCCAGTGGCAGTACGGCTTGCCGGAACTGCAGGCCAACAGTCGCAGCGCTATTGCCAACGCCCAATATGTGAGCAACCCCGGCTGCTATCCTCAGGGTTTTATTTTGCTGCTACGCCCGCTCATAGACTCTGGCATACTGGACCCAACAACACCACTACGCTGCAACGCGGTATCGGGCTATTCCGGCGGCGGGCGGCGGATGATTGAACAGTTTCAGGCAATGGATACCACAACAGCGAACACTATTGCGGTGCAAAGCTACGGGCTGGATCAGGGCCACAAACACTTGCCAGAAATGACCCAGTTCAGCGGCACCAGTATTGCCCCTATCTTTGTGCCTACGGTGGCAAATTACGATCAGGGTATGCTGACCCAAGTGCCGTTGTTTGCCAGCGAACTCGGCGGCGCAACTCCCGCCGCTGTGCAGGCGGTGTTGGCGGAGCGCTACGCGGGGGAGCCATTTATTCATGTCGCAGAAATTGGCGATCGCAGCATGCTTGATGGCAACTACTTGAATCCGACTGGTCGCAACAACACCAACCACATGGATCTATTTGTTTTCGGCGATGCCGAACGCGTGGTGCTGTGCGCCCGCTACGATAATTTAGGTAAGGGAGCAGCGGGCGCGGCAATACAAAATTTAAACCTGATGCTAAATCTGCACGAGACCACAGGACTATGACGACTAACCAACCGCTAAAGCAGTGGAGCGAACGAGCGCTAAACGACCAATTGAGTCAATGGCAAAACCAGTACCAAGGCCTTGACGGCGGCAATTTGAAACTCGACCTAAGCCGTGGCAAACCTGGCGTAGAACAGGTCAGCCTAAGTGATGGCCTCGACGGTGTTTTACAGGGCAACTATATTGCCGAAGACGGCACTGACACCCGCAACTATGGCGGCTTAAGGGGCATTGCAGAAGCTCGCGCCTTGGGCGCTGAACTTATGGGGATACCCGCGGCAAACGTCATGGCGGCAGGCAACTCGAGCCTGAGCATCATGCACTTGGTGATACGCACTGCCATGGATCTGGGTCTCTGGAACGATGACCGCCTGTGGTCTAACACCGACAAACCTAAAATTCTGGCGCCAGTGCCCGGTTACGACCGCCACTTCAGCCTCACCGAGCACTTTGGTATTGAGCTGATTCCTATCCCCATGAACGAAGACGGGCCAGACATGCAGGCTGCTCGCGCAGCGACAGCAGACCCAAGCGTTAAGGGTATTTGGTGTGTGCCGAAATACGCCAACCCCACCGGCTGCACCTACAGCGATAACGTTGTCGCTGCGCTGGCTGCGCTGCCGGCCAGCGCCGCAGCCGATGACTTTGTAGTGCTCTGGGATAACGCCTATGCCGTACACGACCTATATGACGAAGCCGACACCTTGGCCTCTGTGTTTGACGAAGCGGCAGCGGCAGGTACCGCAGACCATGTGGTGCAGTTTGCTTCTACTTCAAAAATCACCCATGCCGGTGCTGGCGTTGCCTTCGTTGCCGGCTCAACTAAGGTGCTGGATGCCCTTGAACACCATCTGGGCATTCTCACGGTAGGCCCCGACAAGGTGAATCAGCTGCGCCATGTGAAATTTTTGCAGGGCAGGCTGCAGGCCCATATGGCGGATCACGCGGCCATCATGCGGCCCAAGTTCCAGCTCGTAGAAGATGTCTTTTCCCGCGAGCTGGCCGGTTTAGGCATTGCGACTTGGACCAAACCCAAGGGTGGTTACTTTGTTTCACTGGACGTGAACCCGGGTCTGGCGGAAAAAATAATTGCCATGGCCAAGTCTGTGGGCCTTACACTGACCCCTGCCGGTGCCACCTTCCCGAACGGCGACGACCCGCAGGATAAAAACATTCGCATCGCCCCGACCTTTGGCTCGCTGGAAGAAATTCATGCCGCCATGGACATTCTGACCCTGTGCATTAAGACAGCGTCAGCCGAGCAAATTTTGGCCGCCCATTAACGCAGCCTCGATAGATAAATTACTACGCATATTAGGATTACATGTCAGATCAACCACCAAAGACCGAAACTGCAGCTCATACCCCAACGGATGACAGCCAGCAGCTAAACCCCAGCGCTGAGCTGACGGAATCCGAAGTCGCAGAGGTTAATGCCGATGCAGAATCTGGCCTAACTGCAGCAGAGGCAACGCCAGACACGCAGACAGATACTGAGACTGGGACTGGGACTAGGACTGGGACTAGGACTGAACAAGAGGAAACATCGATGACTGCGGACGCCAAAGCAGACGCAGAACCAGAAGCGCAAGCAGAAGCAGAAGCAGAAGCAGAAGCAGAAGCAGAAGCAGAAGCAGAAGCAGAAGCAGAAGCATACACCGAATCCGAGCCAGAGGCCGTTGCGCAA
>PCCE01000055.1 GCA_002731575.1 Gammaproteobacteria bacterium
ATGAAACCATAGAGGTCGAGCGAGCCGGTGTGGTGACTTTCGCCGAGAACCCGGGCATGGCGGTCGCCCTGAAGGTCAAATACGACTTTTAGATTCGTCGTCCATCGCGTAGCGAGCTAAAACTCAAGCGAAGAGCCCTTGAATTTGCCACTAAGGCATCGCCAGGGGCTCGTCGATGCGGACCAGGCCGCTTCCTGAGAGGGTTAACCTGAGGCTTCAACAGCCCCTAAAATGACTTCCTTGAGCTCCTCGGGTGCGGTCTGGGGACTGAATCGCCCAACTACCTCGCCGTTGCCATTGACCAAAAACTTGGCGAAGTTCCACGGAATATCCGCATTACCTTCCTCATCGGCACGAGCGCTTTTGAGCATGTTATAGAGTTCGCAAGCTTGGCTGCCATTAACATTGATCTTGCTGAAAATCGGAAAGTTCGCTTGATATTTGCTTTGCGCAAACTCCAAAATTTCCGCATCAGTGCCCGGTTCTTGGGCGCCAAACTGGTTACATGGGAAGGCCAAAACCGTGAACGGCTGACCGCTGAATTCTTCTTGCAGAGTACGCAACCCGGCGTACTGATTGGTGAGGCCTCAGCGACTCGCGACGTTGACGATCAGGCAAGTTTGACCGGCAAATTGATCGAAGCTGATATCGTTGCCGTGGGCATCGGCCATGGTGATGGCATGGAATGTTGTCATTATTTTTCCTCAGTCCTTTGAGCGTTGTTGGAAATAAGACCTTAGCGCAATCCGTCGGTAGGTCAAACGGCAGAAAACTTTGGCTGCAAACCGCAGTAGCACTGCTGAGATGATGCGTTTAACATCTCAAACCGGGAACTAGGCAAGACCGAGTTCAGAAAAGGGAGGAGGGGAGTAGTACGATCGTATCGATCGGCGTCCTGTACTTGCGCGCACGCGCGTTCGATATCCTGATCTAAACTCACGCCAGTCGTAGAGGTGCCGCTCAACAAGCGCGTTGCCTCGCGTCAGTGCGGTCTGATTGGGCTGTGGGGGATTTTCGTTGCGGCCTTAGTTCGAAACTGCTGGCGGTGTGAACCGCTGCAATGACATGAAGTTTTAAAAAGAGGAATTAACGATGCGCGATGTTGTAATTGTCGATAGCGTACGCACGGGTCTAACCAAGGCCTTTCGTGGAAGCTTTAACCTGACTCGCTCAGACGATCTGTTGGCCCACTGCATAGATTCACTACTAGACCGTAATCCGCAGCTCGGACCCGACGAAGTAGAGGATGTGTATGTAGGTGCCGCCAGTCACGCTGGCGAGCAAGACGGCAACCTGGCCCGTTTGGCCGTTGTCCTTTCCAAGCTGCCAATTACTGCAGCTGGTGTCACCATTAACCGTTTTTGTTCATCTGGCCTGCAGTCTATTGCGCTGGCAGCGAACCAAATTGCCATGGGTCAGACCGAGGTCGCTATTGCCGGTGGTGTAGACAGCATCTCTATGCGCACCCGCCAAGAGCCTGGCAAGTCGAAGCAGAACCAGCGTCTGCTCGAAGAAAAGCCTGAAATTTTCATGGCCATGGGCAACACCGCAGAGGTTGTCGCACGCCGCTATCAAGTGACTCGCGAGGCGCAGGACGAGTACGCTTTGCAAAGCCAACAGCGCTACCAAGCGGCTGTTGATGCGGGATCAATTGCCGAAGAGATCGTCGGCATGAATGCCACCATGCTCAAGGTCAACAAAGAAACCGGCGAAGAAACTCACGAGGAAGTTTGGGTTGATAAGGACGAGTGCAACCGTCCGCAAACCACGCTGGAAGGTCTGGCCTCACTGCCTCCTGCCTTCGAAGAGGACGGCTCTGTTACTGCGGGCAATGCCTCACAGTTGTCAGACGGCGCTTCCATGACTTTGCTGATGAGCGCCGACCGCGCTGCTCAGTTAGGCTTAACCCCAATGGGCATCTACCGCGGCTTCACTGTTGCCGGCTGTGAGCCTGATGAAATGGGTATTGGTCCTGTGTTCGCGATTCCGCGTTTGTTGAAGAACGCTGGCGTATCGATTGACGATATCGATCTGTGGGAATTGAACGAAGCATTCGCCTCTCAGTGTCTGTACTCCCGCGATGCCTTGGGTATCGACAACGAGAAGTACAATGTCCTTGGCGGCAGCATCTCTATCGGTCACCCGTTCGGCATGACCGGCTCGCGTCAAACCGGTTCGATCCTGCGTGAGCTAAAGCGCCGCAACAAGAAGTATGGTGTTGTCACCATGTGCATCGGCGGTGGTCAGGGTGCAGCTGGCTTGTTTGAGTCTGCCTAAACGTTTGGTCAGCGCTGCCTTTCGGGGATGCGCTGCAGCCAACGGCACAGACATCTAACGATGTGCGAAGGGCGACCCCAGCTGGGTCGCCTTTTTTTGTGCCTGTTTTTTGCCTAAGGCGCGCAATAGTTAGGGTGTTGTGGTAACACTTTGAAACAACGAAGGCTTGAAAAAAGCTGGGCTTAGAAACAGTGTGGCTTAATAATCAGTGAGCACAGGGATTGTCAGAGGAGTGCCCGCACGGCACCATGTATGCATGACTAACAGCAGTTTCAACAGGTTAACACGAGGGCGCATCGACGGCCTCACCAACAGCCTTCCCAACGGCACCAGCCCACGCCTGTCTTGGGGCTTGCTGCTATGCCTGCTGCTGGGCCACAGTGCCACCGCGTTAGCCGCAGAGTTAACCAATACTCCGCCTGCCGAAGTTCCAGTTGTCCAAACAGATAGCATCGCGAATGCCCAACAACAGTTAGCCAACTACAGTGACCAGCAAATCGGCGTCATGCTGCAGCGTTGGCCCCAGCTTGATGCAGCTCAGCGCCGCGACTTACTCGCCGAGGTGCGCAAGCGTATGCGTCAGGCCACCGCGGTTAACGCAAGCAAAGAAACCGCCAAAACCCGCAGCTCTGGACCGTCACTGACCTTGCGTATTAAGCGCGCCCAAAGTGCCCACAGTTATGGCCGCCAAGGAGTACGCCCGCGCTCACAGGCGATGACCCAGGGCACAACCCAGCGCCAAGGCCAGCCGCCACGAGACGTAGTAATCCGCACTACGGTGACACAAATTTTACCTGACGGCAGTCGCCTCACCCGAGAGGAAACTCTTGTGCCGCGCTCGCTGCGCAAGGATTTGGTGCAGCCGCAGCAGCCCAGTGTAGTAGCCGCAACGCCAAATGCCGCCGCTGTTCAGCCGCCACCTCAGACCCAGCCTCAGTCTCAAGCCAAGGGTACTGTCCGCGTCATACGCGCGAAGGTGCGCTTTGGCGCAGGGTTTGATCGGCGCAGCCAGAGCAATGCTGAGAGCGCTGCCCAAGCCCGTCGTGTATCCACTGCCGTAGTGGCCGCGCCGGTAGTCGTGCAGGGCAGTAGGCCCGAAGGCAACTGATATGACTGCGGTGCGACCCCAAGAGGCCGAAGCTGAACATATTTTAGTGCTCGACGACGATCCGGAGATCTGCGAGCTGACCCAAGCCTATTTGCAACAGCAGGGTTTTGTCGTGCATACCGTGCAGTCTGGCGAGGCTCTCGATAGCTACCTTGACGAACACGCCGTGGACTTACTGGTACTCGACCTGATGCTGCCAGGCGAGCACGGGCTGGCCATCGCCCAGCGGCTGAAAAAACATCGGGACCTACCCATTATTATCATTTCTGCCCAAGGCGACGATGTAGATCGCATTGTTGGCCTAGAGCTTGGCGCAGACGACTATCTTTCTAAGCCGTTCAATCCCCGTGAGCTGTTGGCGCGTATTAGAGCGGTATTGCGGCGCGCAGTACGTTCGGTAGAGATTCCTGCAGAAGCCGTCTCGTTGGTGACCTTTGGTGATTTCGCTCTCGACTTAGCGGCGCATCAACTGCGCCGTGACGATGCAGATATCCCGCTAACCTCTGGCGAGTTCGACCTGCTGGCCATTTTAGTCGCGCATCCGAACAAAGTCCTGCACCGGGACCGGATTTTAGATCTGCTCACCGGGGCAGAACGCTCACCCTTTGATCGCTCCATTGATGTGCGCATTACCAGACTACGCTCCAAGCTTGAGGCAGATCCAGCCAACCCGATGTTCATTAAAACCATCTGGGGCAAGGGGTACATGTTTTGCCCGCTGACTGCCGATTCCAGTAACGCCCGGTAGTAGCGCGTTCCACTCCCACAGATTCTGTCTTACATGAATTTGTTTAGCACAATCCGCAATTCAGTGTCCGTACTGCCGCAGTCTTTGTTGGGTCGTACAACCCTAACCTTGGCAGTGAGTTCCTTTCTCATCGCGGTGGTTTCAACCATTGCGCTAAATGTCTTTGTTATCGAGCCGATTTCTGAGCGTTCAGCCGATGACGAGGCCGCGCTACTGGTGCTCTCAGCGCAAACTTGGGTCGAGCTACCGCCGCAGGCGCGTCCATATTTCGAACTGGAGTTAGCCCAGAGTCACGACCTCATCATTAGCGTTGCGCAGCAGTCGCTACCGCCGCTGCAACGCTACCTACCGTTTACCGAAATGCTGCAAGAGAAACTGCAGGGGCGGCTGGCGCTGGATGTCAGCATGTATGACGGCGATGACCTGGTCTGGGTAGACGTGCCCATGGCAGACTACAACCTACAAATCGGCTTCTCGCCGGACCGTCGCGACGTGCAGTTGCTCTATGTCGCCATCGTTATTGCTGGGCTTGGTGCAGGCATTGTCTTTCTCACCTCATTGCTGATTGTGCGCAGAATTGCACGACCCCTAGTGCAAGTCGGTAATCAGGCCGAGGCCTTTCGGGGCTTGGCAGATATCGAACCACTGCCAGAAACAGGACCACGCGAGCTGGTTTCACTGGCGCGCAACTTCAACACCATGGCCGAAGAGATAGCCCTGTTGTTAGCCAATCGCACCACGTTAATGGCAGGTATTTCTCACGACCTGCGAACGCCACTGACCCGCATGCGGCTCGCCCTGGAACTGCTGCCAGACAGTGTTGATAACGCATTAGTGCAGCGCTTTGAACGCAATCTGGAAGCCATGGACGTTCTCATTGGCGATGCTTTGCGCTTTGCCCAAGGCACTCGGGAGGCGGTTCAACCTGTAGCGGTCATGGCCTTCGTGCAAGAAATTCTGGGAACATATGATCAGCCTATTGAGTTGAAATCGTCCATTGGCGAAGACCAAATGGTTGAACTGGCACCCAACGCTTTCTCTCGGGTGCTGTCGAACTTGGTAGGCAACGGTATTAAGTACGCCAGCCAAGTACAGGTATCACTGAGTGCGCACGAAATTGTTGTCAGTGATGACGGCCCCGGTATTCCTGCTGGTGAGCGCAGTAGCGTGTTCCAACCGTTCTATCGTTTAGAGGCTTCGCGCAATATGAGTACAGGCGGCAGCGGACTGGGCCTGGCGGTAGTGCAGCAGTTAAGTGCGGCCCATGGCTGGCAAATCGAAATTGGCGAATCTGATCGGGGCGGCGCAGCGTTTCATTGGCGTTATGTTGGGGAAAATCAGAAGCGGTAGGCATTTATCTGTCAAATACTCTCCCAAGTGACATTTTCTTTCGCCCTTTGATACAAATTGTCACAAAAAACGCAGTGGTAGAAATGTCCTGGAAACGTGACCAACCCATAGTGAAAGTGTCGCTGTGATGGCGACAGTTCTCTCCAGATCTCGAGAGTGAACGTGGTACTAAGGGGAGTGTAGTGTTGTCACGCGAGCACTAGCAATCGCAACCCGGCCTGAACGAAGATACAGAATCTACCGGTTCTCGATGTCGAGCAGGTATCCTTAATAGGATTGGTAACCAAGGTTGCTCTGAAGTGCACGAGATCATCCTGAAGCCGCCGGTTTTCTCTCCAGGCCGGCGGCTTCTCTTTATGTCCCAATCGCGATCCAGTAATGCCCAAGTTCCCCCAGTTTTTTTAGACCCTGCCTCTTGCCTCGTGCTGGCGATTCATCAACGATGTCGGCTTTGATTTAAGAGAGTAAGCAAACAATGAGCGACGAATCCACGCCGGCAGCACAACAGCAAACGCTCGACAACGTACTTTATTCCGTTAGTGGTCCCCTAGCACTTATCACCATTAATCGACCGGAAAAACACAACGCCATTTCCTTGGCCACATTAGATGACTTGCATACGGCGGTAGATTTGGCGGCCTATGACGACAGCGTCCGCGTCATCGCCATTACCGGTGCTGGTGGCAAGGCGTTTGCTGCAGGATCAGATTTGTCAGAGGTTATAAACCGTGATTTTAAGAAGGCGCTAGAACCCATTGTCCAAGGTCTCGCGGACAAGTTAGAACGCACGCCCAAGCCGACTATTGCTGCTATCGACGGCATTTGCATGGGCGGTGGTCTTGAAGTGGCGCTGGGTTGTGATTTGCGTGTGGCCACGCCTCAGTCACGTTTCGCTACCCCCGAAGGCAAGCTGGGTATTATTCCCGGCGGCGGCGCCACCGCTAGATTGCCGCGCATTGTTGGCCGTGGATGGGGTATGGAGATGATGCTGATGGGCGAACCCATTGACGCAGAGCGCGCACTGCAAATCGGCTTGGTTACCCGGCTCGTGGCCAGCGAGGAGCTGATTAATGAAGTAACGCGTATGGCAGAACACTTAGCTGGTTTCGCTCCCTTCGTACCGCGCACCATGAAAGCCATGGTGCACTTTGGCATGGAAGCAAGTTTGGCCGGAGCGCTGATGTTCGAAAAATATGCTCAGGGTGCCTTGGTGCAAACCGAGGATAAAGCCGAGGGCATTAATGCGTTCTTGGAGAAGCGCACGCCAGACTTCAAAGGACGCTAAGTTCGCTGCGGGAGTCTGAGTCTTGTCTGAGGTTGGGTTTTTCAGACATACTCGGACACCAAATCACAACAGGAGGGGATCAAATGGCCACAGACAAGTTCCCGGTTGAGGGCAGTCATATCATGATGTTTGCTCGCTCAATCGCTGACGGCAATCAAGTTTATTACGACGCAGACTACGCTAAGGGCACTGACGCAGGAGGCGTTATCGCGCCACCAACTTTCGCCCAGTCGTCTGCACAATTCGATCCCGACTACTTTTTGCGCCCGAAGATTGGCGAAGATTGGTTTGGGTCGGGTAAGGAAGCCACCAGCATTAAGAAGAAAGAGTCTTCAGGTGGCGGCGGCGGGGGTGGCGGCGGTCTGCACGCCGAGCAGCACTTTGAGTACCACCGGCATATTGGGCCGGGTGATGTGTTAACGGCGGTAGTGAAGCCGGGTAAGACATGGGAAAAGGAAGGCAAGCGCTCAGGCAAGTTAGTGTTTAGCGAAACCATTACCGAATACCGTGACCAAAACGGCGAACTAGCAATTACTGCCCGAGGCGTTGGTGTTCGCACCGAACGCCCCGTGGACCAATAGGGGGCAACATGGCACTTTCAGCAAGTAATTTAAAAGCAGGCGACACCTATACCGAATGTTTGGTCGACGACCTTTCGCGTACCCAAATTGTGATGTACGCCGGGGCTTCTGGGGATTACAACCCGGTACATACCGACGAGAAATTCACTAAGGAAGTCGCAGGCTATCCGTCAGTGTTTGCCCATGGCATGCTCACCATGGGTATGACCGGCCGCATGCTGACAAACTACGTGGGCGATGGAAGACTCACCAAGTACGGCGTGCGCTTCACCAGTCAGGTTTGGCCCGGTGACACTCTGAACTCCACCGCGACAGTAGTAGATGTCACGGACGGGGTAGTTAACCTGAATGTTGAGACTACCAACCAAGACGGTGTGATGGTGCTTTCAGGCTATGCGGCAGCGCGGGTAGACTAGCCACGCAACTGGGTTAGCGCCGGTTTTTCGGGGCTAAGCCAAGGCACGAGAGAAAGGCGGGGTTCGCTAGCGATACCCCGCTTTTTTCTGTCCGACTGTTTTTCCCCTAACACTATTGTTTGCTATTGCAGCCCGGCAGGAAGACTTACCACTTTTCCTGTGAGGTGCGAACGTCGAGTTCGAAGCTCCATGCCCTTCTAGGTTGCTGGTACAGGTAAACGTAGCCATCGACGATACCGCCGATATCGATCATGCCCTCGTCGCCAATTTTGGCCGCATATTCTGGCAGGCCTGCTTTGATTTTCTCACCGCCAATGGGGCCATCGACCACCACATGGCCAACGTGCACACCATCACGGCCATATTCCTTTGCCATTGCTTGAGCCAAGGTGCGCAGCCCGGCCTTGGCAGAATTGAAGGCACCGAAGTTGGCTTTACCGCGCAGCGAAGCACTGGCACCGGTAAAGAGCAGGGTACCGCCCCTGCCGGCATAGCGCTGCACTGCGGCGCGACCAAAGAGAAAACCACCAAAGCAGCAGACGCGCCAGCTATTCTCAAAATAATCCGCGCTCATGTCGATAATTTTGCCCGGCGTATTGTTTCCAGTGTTGTAGATCGCCAAGGTCAGA
Organism: Gammaproteobacteria bacterium; assembly: GCA_002731575.1. GTDB lineage: Bacteria > Pseudomonadota > Gammaproteobacteria > Pseudomonadales > Azotimanducaceae > UBA4421. Next base: position 8,395 of record PCCE01000055.1, read on the forward strand.
TCGTCGCCAGCCAAGTCAAACAAGCGTTCTGTATCTGCTTCTGATGCGGAATCGGCGACAACGGCAGCGGCGCTACCACCTGCCGCAGCGATGTCATCAACTACCTCCTGCAGTTTGCTCGCGGTGCGACCGGCAACAAGCACATGCAGGCCAAGGCTGGCGAATCGCACACAGAGCTGTGCGCCAAGACCGTCTAGAGGTCCAACACCGCTGACAATAGCAACAGACATTAGGCCACCTCCGGAATCACTTGCTTGAAGGGGTGTACATCTACACTGCGGAACAAACCGGCTAGGTTGTATGGGTCTGCGGCGGCGATGGCCTTAGCCTGTTCTAGGTCGCTGCATTCGATCACGACAATGGAGCCAATGGGTGTGGATTCGTCATCGCTGAGCATGGGGCCAGCGAAACGTACCTGCTGGGCAGCTAAAAAGTCGAGGTGCGCGGGTCGCGTTTGCTTGCGTAGCTCGAATCCATCGTCTTTATCGCGGCAAAGTAGTGCAAAAAGCATAGTAGGTTCCTTAGTAAGGTGAGTTTGTTGTTTTTCTCTTGCTAGTTCTTTCTGGGCTTCAGTTCAGGTGGCTTTTTATATGCTCTACGGTTGTAAGAAAGGGTTGGCGCGAGCATTCGAACAGAGCGGCAGTGGCAAAAAAGTCGTGTACCACACCATCGCAGGGCAGCAGCACTGCGCTACTACCAGCAGCGGTTAAGGCCTCGGCATAAGCCTTGCCCTCGTCCTGCAGAGGGTCAAATTCGGCGGTAACAACTAAGGCCGGTGGTAGGTTGGCCAAACTGGCCGCCTCTATCGGCGCAGTGCGCGGGTCTTGTCGATCCGAGGGATTTGGGCAATAGGTTTCCCAGAACCATGTCATTATTTCTCTTTCCAGCAAATAGCCGGTGCCGTTGCGGTGCCAGGATTCTCGTTCCATGGCCGCCTCGATAACCGGATAGAACAGACCCTGAAAGGCTAAGGCCGGGCCGTCTTGATCTCTGGCCATATGGGTCATAACCGTTGCCAGCGTGCCCCCCGCACTTTCTCCAGCCACACCAATCTTGCCGTTACTCGCAAGTTCCGCCCCATGCTCGGCAGCCCACTGCACAGCGGCGTAACAATCGTCTACGGCTGCGGGGAAGACATGTTCTGGAGACAGGCGATAGTCCACGGAGACGACGACGACGTTGGCCAGCGTGGCAATTTGCCGACAAACGCTGTCGCAAGTATCAACGTCGCCAATGACCCAGCCGCCACCGTGGAAGTAGACGAGGGTTCCGAAAGGACCAGCGCCAGTAGGCCGGTATATCCGCAAGGGAATATCTCCTAGCGGGCCGTCGATGCTGATGTCTTCTATGGCGTGTACTGCGAGTTCTGAGTTGACCGGGCGCGACATGCGATAGCCCTCTCGGGCGATGGCCAGCGGTAGCTCGGAAAGCTTTGGTGTGGGTCCGGCAGCGGCTACCTGCTCAAACATAGCCTGATATTCGGGTGCTAATGGCATTGAATTTTTCCCTCTCATCCCAATCTTGGAGCCAAAGAAGCTACACTATCGCGCTAGCCAACACTACTTAGTACCGGGGCCATGCTATGCACATGCACCCTCGCTACAGCCGCGGGAAACGAATAACCTGCACCATGGCATCTGCTAGATAAGATGCTGCATAAACATATGGAGAAGTCGATGATCCGGTTCGAAAAAGCCAAAGATGAGCAAGAAAAAGATGCGGAAAACGCCAAGCAATCGAACATGCTTGAGAGTGTGCTGCACAAGAACCGTACTCTGACGCTATTCGGCGAAATCAATCAGGATGTGGCGCGAAAAACCGCAGAAAAGCTGCTGGCACTGGCTTTCGAATCTGACGACCCGATCACACTTTATATTGGCTCCCCCGGCGGTCATGTGGAGTCCGGCGACACCATTTACGACATGATCCAATTCATTAAGCCCGTGGTTCGGATTATCGGTACCGGCTGGGTCGGCAGTATTGCCACCCATATTTACCTTGCTGCGGAAAAAGAGCACCGCTACGCGCTGCCGAATACACGCTTTCTTATTCACCAACCCTCTGGTGGCTTTGGTGGGGATGCCACGGATATTCAGATTCACGCCCAAGAGATTTTGAAAACCCGCGAGCGCATTAATGGGGTGATCGCCGAGCGCACCGGTCAGAGTGTCGAGCGGGTTACCGAAGACACCGCCCGGGACTGCTGGATGAGCGCCGAGGAGTCGGTAGAGTACGGGCTGATTGGCAAGATTATTGCCAATATTGACGACATCGGCTAAGACCCCAATCCATTTGCTCGGGTTTTCCGCTGGGCGGGCACCCGAGGCTGGCCTATTTGCATTCCCTGCCCATCGTGGCGTAATGAGGCGGTCATTACGGGGACAAGCATATGGCTTACGATTTCAAATTACTGAACGTGGCGATTACACAGAATATCGCCAACATCACCATCAATAACCCACCCATCAATATTCTCACGCCGGCCCTGTATCAGGAGCTTGTGGCACTGGTAGAGGAACTGCAGGCCGACGACGCGCTCACCGTGGTGGTGTTTAAAAGCGCCGATCCCGACTTTTTCATTGCCCACTACGATGTTGCCAACATTCTGCAGTTTCCTACCGATGGCGACCCGGAGCGCAGTACCGAACTGAACCCTTTCCACACCATGTGCGAGCGCGTGCGTACCATGAACAAAGTGACCATTGCCCAAATTGAGGGGCGGGTTGGTGGCGGTGGCAGCGAGTTTGCAGCCAGCATGGATATGCGCTTTGGGGTGATTGGCAAAACCATCGTCAATCAAATGGAAGTACCTCTGGGCATTCTGCCCGGTGGCTCGGGTACTCAACGTTTGCCGCGTTTGGTGGGCCGGGGGCGCGCGTTGGAAATCATTTTGGCAGGAGAGGACCTTGATGCTGAAACAGCCGAGCGCTGGGGCTACCTCAATCGAATTTATGCTGCTGACGCCATTGATGCCAAAATTGCCGCGCTGGCCCAACGCATTGCCAGCTTTCCAGCCTCTGCCGTGCGGCTAGCCAAGGCATCAGTGAATGCCGCCGATCTACCGATCCAGCAAGGCTTGCAAGAAGAGGCCTATCTGTTCGCTCGCCTGCTACGCACCGACGCCGCGCAGCAGAATATGAGCCGCTTTTTAGAGATTGGTGGGCAGACTCGCGAAGGCGAGATGCAGGTGGCCGAGCTTGCCCGGCGCCTAGGCGAGAACGCTGAATAAAACGCGCTGAGCAAAGAGCGCTGGCGATTGAGTTCTTGTTTAGGCGTTACGGCGCAGCAGTTGCTGGGCAATGAACAAATACAGTAGGGCGGGAATCATCACCGCTAGCGCAGTCGGCACACTTAAGACCACGGCCATGGGGGCAAAAAGGTCCTGCAAGTATTTGAAGCCCAGCCCAATAAACAGCCCAAGGGTTAGGCGCTGGCCAATACTCGTGTGACGCAATGGGCCGATGACCACGGCTAGCGCCATCAGCGCCATGCTGATGTAGGTCAAAGGCGTGAGCACCTTTTGCCAAAAGCTCAGCGCATAAGGCGCGCTGGCAATGGGGTGCTGTTCGCTACGAGACAGATATTGCCAAGTCTGCTGTACGGTCATTTTGCGCGGATCGGCGAAGGCCTGAGTTGCCAGTTGCTGCGGACTTATCGGATTCGCCCAAACCAGTGACTGGCTGCTCTCAGACAGGGTTTGGTCTGCGCTGAGCAAGGTAGAGCGCACTGGCGTAAGCAACCAATGTTGCTGTGCCGCGTCGAAACTGCCGCGCTGGGCGCGTCGCGTCGCCACCAGTTCATTCTTTGCATTCAACTGATAAAGCTGAATGTTGACCAGTTCGCCGGAAGCGTCCATGCCACCAATGTGTGCGTATTCGCTACCCAGAGCCAGATTGCGGCGCAGCCAGATACCATCTTCAGGGGTAATGTAATCTGCCGCAGCTGCGGGCTTGTCGGCCAGGCCCAGCTGCGCTGCTTGCTTGTACCGTTCACCCGCTCGCTCCCCCGCAGACGACAGCAATTCACTGAGCGCTAGGCTCAGCAGAAGGCAAATGCCCAAGGTGGGTAGCAGGGCCACCATAATGCGCCTCGGGGATACCCCAGCTGCGCGAATTGCCGTGAGTTCGCCGCCCTCAGACAAGTTGCCAAGGGCCAGTAGCAGACCAATGAAAACTCCATAGGCCAGTAGCTCTTCTATACGCCGAGGCATGGTCAGCAGCAGATACTGCAAGGCCTGACCGAACCCGTAATGAGCGTTGTCTTCGTCAAGTTCCTCGATCAGCGCGAACAGCAGAGTGAGCGCAGCGAGCACCGCCACCACGGTGATGATTGCTGCTAGGCACTTACGCGTGAGATAGCGGTCAAGTAGCGTCATCAGACACCTCATCCTCTGGCGGCTTGGCGGTCAGTTCGCGCATGGCCTCGTCATTGCTGAAATACACTTTGCCGCTGATTTTGTCTGCCAAGCGAGCGAGGTTGAGTTCCTGCATCAGTGGTCCTTTGACCTCGCTGAGGCTCAGACGAATACCTGCCTCAGCCAAGGTATGGCTCATGCGCAGTAGCATTGCATGTCCGGTGCTGTCGATACGGTTTACTGCGCCGCAGGCAAGCAGTACATCCAAGGTGCCGTGGCGCCGCAGCGCCCGGCCTAAGACGCGTTCTTCAATTTGCGTGGCGTTGGCAAAGAAAATGTTTTCGTCGATGCGTAGCGCCAGCACCTGCTGGTGTAGTTCGACGTTGTAGCGCTTAGCCGAGCGAAACTGCTGGCTGTCGCCCAGCCTGCCGATTTGGGTAATCACTGGTTTGCTGGATGCACGAAGAAAGAATGCGATGGACAGCGCAATACCTAGCAGCAGGCCAACTTCGACGCCGAAAAAAAGCACCCCAAGGGCGGTACCCCATTCGGTCCAGCAATCCTGTCGGTAGACCTGCCAATTTTGGCGCGAGCTGTCCAGGTCAATGAGGCTGAGCACTGAGACCATGACGATAGCGGCCAAAACGGCTTTGGGTAGGTTGGTAAAGGCATCGGTGAAGAAGCCCAGCGTCAGCGCAATAATTACGGCGCAGACAATCGAGCTTACCGGCGTACGTGCGCCCGCCGCGTAGTTGACCCCAGAGCGGGAAAACGAACCAGCAACCGGATAGGCCGCGCTCAGGGCAGCTCCTATATTGGCCGCGCCAAGGGCGATGAGCTCTTGATTGGGTCTGATTTGATCGCGCTCCCGGGCCGCCAACGTGGCACCAATGGAATAGCTCTCAATGTAAGTAATGACCGAAATCACAGCCGCAGATGGCAGCAGTGCCAGCCATAGCGCGAGGTCTGCGGTGGGCCAAGCCAGTTGCGGCAGTCCGCCGACAATGGCGCCGACGGTAGCGGTTTGTGCCCCAAGGTCTAAACCTGACACCACTGCGATACCGGCGAGTGCTGCCCAGAGAGGCCCGGTTCTTGCCAGCGGATGGCCTGTGCTATTAGCCATGCCAGCAAGCCGCAGTATCTGTTCGATGAGCGGTTTGGCGATCAGTAAAAATCCCAAAGCCACTGCACCAATGGCTAATGTTGTTGGTTGCAGTTCGCCAAGGTGCCGTAGCCAATCAAAAACTTGCGCTAGCGGGCTACTGCCTTGGTCTATGGCCACGCCGGTTATGGCAGGCAGTTGGGAGATGATGATGAGCAGCGCTGCTGCATTGACGAAACCAGTGATTACCGGATGGCTGAGCAGATTGACCAACCCGCCCATGTTGAGGATGCGCAGAATCAGCAGCAGACAACCTACTTCTAAACACAGCACGCTTGAGATCATCAGGTAAGCGCCATCGAAGCGGGGTGCATGTTCGGCAATTGCCGACGCAACTAGCAGTGCGGCGACGGCTACAGGCCCGACCACCAAGTGTTTGGAACTGCCGAAACAGGCGTAAATCAACATGGGCAGCAAGCAGGCATACAAACCCGCTTGGGGTGGTAATCCGGCCAAATAAGCGTAGGCCACCGCCTGTGGCACGGTGACCATGCCCACGACGATCCCAGCGGCAAGGTCGTGACTGAAATCGGTTTTTTGGTAGTGCTGGAGTGTCGGCGCCAGAGGCAGCAGCAGCTGCCATTTGCGCGCCGCCAGAGCCACACGAGTAGCTAGGCGCATGGGTTCGACCGGCTCGTTAACAGATAACCCACCCCAGCGCTGGATACGCAAATGCATCCCGGGAAAGTTGCGGTGTTAGTCGACGGCAAAAACATGCAAAGAGTTTATCAGCCCTTACAGAGGAAACCGTGTTTTTTACCCGACCTGTATCGCCGTCTTGTGCGGTGCGCTTGAGGTTTTGAGTGCTAGACTGAGTACTCTTTGCAGAGGAGGAGTGCTATGCAGACCAAGGCAGCGATAGCCCATGCGGCAGGCCAACCATTAAGCGTTGAAACCGTAGACCTTGAGGGCCCAAGCGCCGGAGAGGTCTTGATTGAGGTAATGGCCACCGATATCTGTCACACCGATGCCTTTACGCTTTCCGGTGGCGACCCCGAGGGTATTTTTCCGTCGATATTGGGCCATGAGGGAGCGGGCATTGTGCGCGAGGTTGGGGCGGGAGTGAGCAGCTTGGCGGTAGGCGATCATGTGATTCCTCTGTACACCCCTGAATGCCGACAATGTAAGTTTTGCCTGTCTGGCAAAACCAATCTGTGTGGCGCTATCCGCGACACCCAAGGCCAGGGTGTTATGCCCGATGGCAGTTCGCGTTTTTCCTTTGGCGGCGAGACCCTCTACCACTACATGGGTACCTCTACCTTTGCTAACTTCACTGTAGTGCCAGAAATAGCGCTGGCAAAAATTCGCAAGGATGCACCCTTCGAAAAGGTTTGCTATATCGGCTGTGGGGTCACTACTGGGCTGGGTGCGGTGATGAATACCGCCAAGGTTGAAGCGGGCGCCACGGTGGCGGTGTTTGGGTTGGGTGGTATTGGCCTAAATGTGATCCAAGGTGCTCGCTTAGCCAGGGCCGAGCGCATTATTGGTGTTGATCTAAACGATGATCGCCAGCCGTTGGCTGAGCGTTTCGGTATGACCGACTTCATCAATCCGCAAAACGTCCACGATACCGTGGCTGCCATAGTCGACCTGACGGACGGTGGCGTTGATTATTCTTTTGAGTGCATTGGCAATACCCAGGTGATGCGGCAAGCGCTGGAGTGCTGTCACAAGGGTTGGGGTGAAAGCATTATCATCGGTGTGGCCGGGGCTGGCGAGGAAATCGCCACCCGACCCTTTCAACTGGTTACGGGTCGGGTCTGGAAGGGCACAGCGTTTGGTGGTGCCAAGGGACGCACCGACGTGCCGCAAATCGTCGACTGGTACATGGAGGGTAAAATCAATATCGATGATTTGATTACTCACCAGCTTGCGCTGGCCGACATTAATGAAGGCTTTGACCTGATGCATGCCGGCGAGAGCATTCGCTCGGTGGTAGTTTACTAGTGGCAGCTCGTTAATGACCGTTAAAGCGGATCAAGACCGCTGGCTACAGCAGCTACAGGAGCCGGTGCTTGACGCTGACCGGCCAATTTGCGACCCGCATCATCATCTCTGGGATCACGCCAACAATCCTTATTTGCTGCCCCAGCTACTAGAAGACATTGGCGACGGCCACAATGTGGTGAGCACTGTGTTTATGGAGTGTGGTGCGATGTATCGGGCCGAGGGTCCGGTGCCGGAGGCACCGCTCGGCGAAACCGAGTTTGTTAACGGGATCGCCGCCATGTCAGCTTCTGGAGGCTATGGCACCGCCAGAACCTGTGCTGGCATAGTCGGCTTTGCTGACCTGACCTTGGGGGCCGCCGTCGGACCCATACTCGATGCCCATATGGCCCTTTCTGCGCGCTTTCGCGGCATACGACATGCTGCCGGATGGGACGCCAGCGAGGCCGTGCGTAATTCGCATACCAACCCCAGTGAGCACCTTCTGAGCGACCCCGTCTTTCGGCAAGGGCTTAGCGAACTGCAAAAACGTGGCTTGAGCTTCGATGCTTGGCTATATCACCCACAGGTGCCAGAGCTAATAGAGCTGGCTCAGGACTTCCCGAAGCTGACAATTATTGCCGACCATTTCTGTGGGCCGCTGGGGATAGGTCCGTATGCAGGACAGCAAGAATCCATCTACTCTCAATGGCAGCAAGATTTTAAGGCGTTAGCTAGGTGTCCCAATGTCTATGCCAAACTTGGCGGCATTGCTATGCCGATCAATGGCTTTGGCTGGCATCGACGAGCAACACCGGCGTCGTCGGATGAACTGGTGGCGCAGACTGGCTCCTATTATCGTTGGGCCATCGAGCACTTTGGTGCGCAGCGCTGCATGTTCGAGAGTAACTTCCCGGTAGACCGCCAAAGTTGCTCGTATCGTGTGTTCTGGAATGCCTGCAAGAAATTGGCAGGGGGGTTGTCGGCCGCGGAGCAAGATGCGCTTTTTCACGATACGGCGAGTCGGGTTTATCGGTTGCACGACAGCTAAACGCTGACGCGACTCGCACGGTGTTCACGGCATACGCAGGGTTTACGGCATAGAGGATCAAGGAAAACAATTTTGACAATAAAAGTTATAGGCGCGGGCTTTGGCCGCACTGGAACCCTGTCGCTGAAAAACGCACTGGAGACATTGGGCTTCGACAGGTGCTATCACATGATGGAAGTGGGCCTGAATCAAGGCCATACGGCGCAATGGCGCAAAGTGGCGGCAGGTGAGCCCATTGATTGGCACAAGCTCTATGAGGGTTATCAGGCCACGGTAGATTGGCCCAGTGCGAGCTCTTGGCGGGAGCTTATGTCGGTGTATCCGCAAGCTAAGGTAATTCTAACCCTGCGCGACTCAAAGCAATGGTATACCAGCGTCATGAACACTATCTGGAAACTCTCCGCTGGCGCCTTAGCCGAAGGCGAACGTCGTCAAGATGAGCCAATGATTGAGCGCGCAAAGATGGGTAGCGAAGTCATCTGGGATGGCGTGTTTGATGGCCGTATGGATGACGAGGCACATGTCATCGACTGTTTCGAGCGACATAACCAAGAGGTAATCGATACCGTGCCTGCCGAGCAGCTGTTGGTTTATCGGCCCGGTGACGGGTGGGAACCGCTATGCAGTTTCCTGCAGGTGTCGGTGCCGGATGCAGATTATCCTAAGGTCAATTCGACCGAGGACTTTCTCGGCATATGGCGGAAAAAAGCGCAGTAGCTGGCCGCGTCAAGCTGCCAGGTTGGCTGAACTGGCCTCGGGCATTAGACCCAGAGCACTGAGCACAATAAGGCAGACGCTGGCGAGGCCGATATATGCCAAGAAGCCGACAAAAATGCTGCGTATTACCGAGTGAAAAACGCCTTTAAGCTCGTCCTTGAAAGTGGCGAGCATGCCCCCCTGCAGCAGATGGGTAACACCGAGCAAGAACAGGACTTGAACAACATTGGAAAAAATTGCTTGGGTCATATTGATTTCCAGCATGCCCGCGTCGCTGACTGCCGGGTTGGAGCTGCCCGGTCCCATAAGTGACATGACGAAAACGAAGTAAATGCAAAAGGCGACGATGCCCGCGCCAATGACCATGGCCGCTGGCTTCTTCATGCCCAGCGCATGGTAGTTGACAGCCAGCAAGAAAAAACCCGCCAGCATCGAACCAAAGAATGTTGCGAAACCGATGCCGCTCAAAGAGTACAGGCGCGGTAGCTCGCTACTGTCCGGTGAGCTTGAGGGAGTTGGAGTGTTTGGCTCGGTCATTTGTGTTCTCAGCTAATGAGAGTGCATCTTCGTGGTCGCCGCAGCGTTTAGCAAGTGTGTGCCCAGCATGGGAAGGGCAAAGCTGCTAGATGCCTAGATTAGCGAGTAGCGAACTGCAAATCCGGTCGGCGTTTGCCAAACTGGGTTGCCGCCTCAAAGGCCTGAGCTAGGCGCAGCAGCTGCAGATCGCCACGCGGCTTTCCGACAATTTGTATACCCAGTGGCAGACCGTCGCGGGTAAATCCACCGGGTACCGAAATAGTCGGCAGACCGGTAACGGAAATCATGCAGCATATCGCCATCCAGTCGATATAGGTGGGCATGCTGACCCCGTTAATCTCGCTAACCCAGTCTTGATCTGCAGGAAATGGCGGCACCTGAGCGGCTGGCAAAATCAGCGCGTCATGGTCCTGAAAATAAGCCGCCACGCGTTGATACACGGCAGTACGCTGAAGCTCAGCTTGTATAAGGTCCTCAGCGGAAAGCGCCAAACCTTTTTCCATATTCCAGCGCGCCGTATCCTTAACCATGTCGCGCCACTGCGGGCTGATCTTTTCCAACCCCTTGGCCAGCAGTCGCAACGTGGCAGCGCGCTGCACTTGGAACGCATCCATGGCGCCCTCTAAGTCTGGGGCGTTTGCTGTTGTCGAAGCCCCAAGATCTGCCATAACCTGCGCCGCTTCACGCACGCTTTGAGCAACCTCTAGGTCCACCTGCAAAGAACCTAGGTCAGTACTGTAGCCAATACGTAAGCCGCTTAGCGCGTCCTCGCTGAAGGGCACCAAGGCATCTAAAAAAGTGACACCGGGTTCGCTCAATGTCAGCGGGTCACCGGCATCGGGTCCGGCAATAACGGAAAAAAGTAGGGTGGTATCCGCTACGGTTTTTGCCATGGGGCCGGTGGTTACCATGCGCCCATACCAACCTAGGCCGCGATTGAATGGCATGCGGCCAATGGAAGGGCGCAGTCCAACCACGTTACAAAAGCTTGCCGGATTGCGCAGTGAGCCACCAAGGTCGCTGCCATCGGCCAACGGCAGTAGATCAGCGGCTAGTGCAGCCGCTGCGCCGCCACTACTGCCACCGGGGGTTTTGCTTAAATCGTAGGGATTGTAGGTGTTGCCATAAAGCTCGTTAAAGGTATGAGAGCCCAAGCCAAATTCCGGCATGTTGGAATGGCCGATAAAAATCGCCCCGGCATTGCGCATGCGCCTTGCCAGTTCGTCGTCAGCACTTTCAATTCGGTTTGAGAACGGCTCGAAGCCCCAGCTGGTGGCAAATCCAGCCACCGCCACAGCATCCTTGGGCGCCATGGGCAGACCATGCAGGGGACCGCGCTCAGCAACGGGGACTTTATCTGCGGCGGCAGCAAGCGCCATGGCTTGTTCTTCTGGCAGCAGTTCCACCAGCGCATTGATGTGCGGATTCAGTGCCTTAATGCGTACATACACATTGGCCATCACGGCGGTAGCGGTCACCGCACCGCGCTGTAGGTCGCGGCATAGTGTGGTGGCGTCCTGCCAAATCGGTTCGGGCAGATGCTCAGACATTGGCGACCTCGCCCAGCCAGCGCAGCAGGTCGGCAATCACATCTGCGCGGTTTAGCTCGTTGAGCATCTCATGCCTACCTTGGGGGTACAGACGCAGTTCTGCTTGCAGGCCAGCTTCTTCGTAGCGCTTATGAAGCGATGCTAGCCCCTTGCCTTTGCCACTGATGGGGTCGTCGCTGCCGGCAAAGAGGTAAATACGCAGGTTTTTGTTAATTCGCTGCAGGTTGCGCGGCTGTGCACTCTGGGCTTGGGAGGCAAACATATCTGCGAGTCCGCCAGCGCTTAGGGTTGCCCCGCAGAGCGGATCAGCCCGATAGGCGGCTACCCGCTCTTTATCTCGACTTAGCCATGCGAAGCCGCCGTCGCCGTCACCCTTGCTCTCGAATGCTTTGTTGTTGTTGCGGAACAAATTTTTGCCCACCAGAGGACTGGGCGAGGCCGGCGTCAGACGCCAACTGTCAAAACGCGCTAAGGCACTCAACGATCTCGGTATCGGGCTGGGATACACCCCGGGCAAACCGCTAAGAATCAATGCATGGAGTTTGTGGCCCAGGGTGTAGGCGTATTGCTGAGCCAGCATGGCCCCCATGCTGTGGCCCATCAAAATGGCCGGTCGGTCGTACTGGTTGGTCATCCATTGCTGCAGCAAAGCCAAATCTGTGAGCGTTTCCTGCCAGCCGTTAGGCCCCATATCGCCTGCTTCGATGAGGTCAGGCAGGCTCTCACCATGACCGCGCAGATCCGGTGCTAGCACGTTGAAACCAGCATCGGTAAGAGCTGCGGCAAGTTCGCCATAGCGCTGGCTATGCTCGCCCATGCCGTGGGCAATGAGCAGGTTGGCGCGGGCCTTGTCGGGTTCATCGCATAGCCATTGGCGGCAGAAAATACGGTGTCCGTCGCGCTGCACAAACAGCTTCTCTTCTGAATTTTCCAAGTAGCTCCCTCGCCCTGCTGATGGCCGCAGAATATAGCCTACCTGACAATAAAAAGACTAACGGGCCGATAGCGCCGGAGTAATGGCGGAACAACTGCGGCGCAAGCCTGCTGCTGCCTTGCAATTGCTTCTTGGTGCTCTAGGGTAGAGGATTGTGCAGCAGCAAACGGAGTTTTATGCAGTCTTCCAATCAGGGTTTTGGTGGAGATTTGGATCGATTGATTTTCTTTGGCAGTGTCGCGGGTATCATTTCGCTATGCGTACCCTTGGCACTTTACCCGGAACAGGGGGGCGAAATTTTAGGTCGTGCATTCGACTTTTTGACCCAAAATTTCGGCGTCATGTACGTTGCTGGGGCGTCTATTACCTTTGCGTTTTTGCTCTATCTCGCGTTCAGTCGCCATGGCGACATTCGGCTCGGCAACAGCGAGCCTGAATTTTCTACTCTGAGCTGGGCTGCCATGCTGTTTTGCGGTGGAATTGGAACCAGCGTGCTGTATTGGGGGGTTGTGGAGTGGGCCTATTATTTTCAGGCACCACCCTATGGCGTGACACCTGCTACCCCTGAGGCCATGCTTTGGTCAGTGAGCTATCCGATTTTTCATTGGGGCTTAATGGGCTGGTCACTGTATGTGCTGCCCGGTGTCGCCATTGCCTACAGCTACTACGTGCGCGGCGCTAAATCCCTGCGCTTGAGCGATGCCTGTGAGCCGATTATTGGCCGCCATGCCAAGGGCCCGCTGGGTCGCGCTATCGACTTGTTGTTTGTCGTTGGCTTAGTCGGCGCGTGCAGTATTGGCATCGGGCTGGCGGTGCCACTCATTGGTGCCTGCGTTGCCCAACTGCTAGGCGTCGAGCGCGCCACCTTGGGCTTTACTCTCGACATCGTGGTGATTTTAGTGGTTACCAGCATCTTTGCTGGCAGCGTTTGGATGGGCCTTGAACGTGGCATCAAACGTCTCAGCGACATTACGGTGCTGCTGGCCATGCTGCTGCTAGTGTTTATTTTAGTGGCCGGCCCGACACTGTTTATTCTCGAACTAGGCTTCGAGAGCGTCGGGCATATGCTGCAAAATTTTGTCCGCATGAGTACCTATACCGACGCCGCGGGCACCACGGACTTTGTTGAGGCATGGACGGTATTTTATTGGGCGTGGTGGTTGGCATTGGGACCGTATATGGGGGTTTTCATCACCAAAATTTCTCGCGGCCGAACGCTTCGTGAGCTTATTTTGGGAGGGATTGGCTACGGTACGCTGGGCTGCACTGTGTTTTTTGCCATTCTCGGTAACTACGCGCTATACCTTGAAATGAACCAAGTGTTTCCCGTGATCGAAACCCTGAACAATGCCGGCGCGCCAGCGGCCATTGTCGGCGTGCTGGGTACACTGCCTCTGTCGAATATCGCAGTGCTCGTCTTTACCGTAGTTTGCGTTATTTTTGCAGCCACCAGCTACGATTCGGCATCCTATACGCTGGCTGCCTCGGCGACTCGGTCACTGGCTCCAGAAGATCACCCGCACCGAGCCCATCGGGTATTTTGGGCGTTTTTGCTGGGGCTGTTGCCGATCACCTTGGTGTATATGGGCGGCCTACGACCGCTGCAGTCTGCGGTGACGCTAGCATCGGTGCCCTTGTACTTGGTTACCGTGTTGATGACGCTTTCACTCTGGCGGTCTATTCACGCCGCCGAAGCTGCGCAGGCGACTAGTGTTCAGTTGCCAGAAGCCTCTTGAACAGACTCTTGAATACACCCTTAAAAATAACGGGAGCAATCGGTGGCTGAACTCGATTGGCACTGGCTTACCCTATCGCAGGCGTGTCAGCGTTTGAAAAGCGGTCAGGCGAGCGCGCTGCAGCTCACCCAAGAGACCTTGGCTCGGGCGGCAGCGCTCGGCGAGCAGACCCAGTGCTATGCACGGCTACTTGACGAAGATGCCTTAGCAAGCGCCCGCACGCTGGACGAAAAACAGGCATCTGGTGAACCCCTAGGCTTACTCCATGGCGTACCCATTGGCATCAAGGACTTGTTGTTCACCCGGGGACTGCCAACCGCTTCGGGCACTATGGTAATGCAGAACTTTTGTCCTACCTATGACGCCACTGTGGTGGAGCGTTTGCGAGCCGCCGGGGCGGTTCTGCTGGGTAAGACCCAACTCACTGAAGGGGCCTTTGGGGCGCATCATCCGGACATTATGCCGCCACTCAACCCGTGGAATGCTAACGCTTGGTCTGGGGTATCTTCCTCTGGTTCCGGCGTGGCGGTAGCTGCTGGAGTGGCCTTTGCCGCTATCGGTTCAGACACCGGCGGCAGTATTCGCTTCCCCTCCGCCAGCTGCGCGCTGGTGGGTTTAAAACCAACCTATGGCCGGGTGAGTTTGTACGGTGCCTTTCCCTTGGCCAATAGCATGGACCATCTTGGGCCGATGACTCGTAGCGTTGAGGACGCGGCGCGCATGCTTTGCGTGATGGCCGGTTACGATGCAAAGGACCCGAATTCGCTGGACGTGCCGGTGCCGAATTACCTGCAATCGCTCTGCAGTGCTGAAGACGGCGCGACTCCACTAGCGGGTAGCCGTATAGGTATCGACTGGTCCTATGTCAGTGATGGAGTCGAAAGTGCGGTAGTCGAGGTGACCCGGCGCGCCGTGGGTCAGCTTGCGGATTTAGGGGCTGAGGTCATAGAGATCAATGTGCCCCCAAGCGCGGGCATTTTAGCGGAGGCTTGGGGTTTGACCTGTGGTGTTGAATGCGCCCAAGCCCATGCAGACTACTTCCCAGCCCAGCAGGATCAATATGGGCCAGTGCTGCGCGGTCTTATCGAGCTTGGCCTGCGTACACCTCACGGTGATTATCAGGCGCTACAAAAGCTGCGGCGGGAATTTTCAACCCAGTTAGACGAGGTGCTAGAGCAAGTGGACGCTATTATCTCCCCATGTATGCCCTTGGCCACACCGTCAACCCAGCTTATGGACAACGGCGCACCAGCAGAGGAAGGGCAGGCAGACTTTTTGCTGTTTACGGCGCCTTACGACTATTCAGGCCATCCGACACTGACGCTGCCAACGGCAGCCCAGAACCAAGAGCTACCTGGATCCTTCCAGTTGATTGGACGTAAGCTTGATGAAGCCACGCTGATTCGTTTGGGCTCTGCCTATGAACAAGCGACTACGCCCATTATCTATCCAGAGTTGAAGGTTTAGGCCCATGCACCAAGACCCAGTGGTCAGATACCCGCGGCTGGCAATGCTGCTAACGACGTGCCTGCTGTGCGGCTTAGCTGGCAGCGTTGCCGCGGACCCGGTGGAAGGCTGGTGGCAGTCGGCGGATTCTGTTCTATATGTGCATATCGAAAACGGACAGGCGCATATTGTTGCCGCCGGTATTTTGAATCCTGCCCTTGTGCGCGGCGAGCCAGTTAGCTGGAGTGCGGCCCAACCGCTGCTTGATGGCGGCAATAATCAGCCTGCACTGCGCGCCCGGCCACTGCTGGGTTTGGATCTTGCCGAGAATTACATTTGGCAGAAAAAGCGTTGGCAGGGCAGCTTGTACGACCCGCGCTCTGGCCGTCAATTTCAGTCACATATGTCAGTGGTCAAGGGTGACCTGAGCATTCGCGCCTATCTGGGAACCCCGATGCTTGGGCAAACCCGCACCTTCCAGCCCTATGAACCCTGCAAGACCTATGGCGACAGCAGCATGGTGCTATGGGATGGCGCCGAGGCGCCTGCTTGTTTAGACGCCAACTAGGCAGATGGGTTTGCGGCGCTGGGTCGAGAGAGCCTCAGACTAGCGCATAACCCAGTCCGCGCACTGCCCGAATGCGATTACCCTTGGTTGGGTGCGGTCCCAGCTTTTTGCGCAGATTGCTCATATGCACGTCAAGGCTGCGGTCAAGGGGCGACTCCTTGCGTAGCAACCCCTCCTGATAGAGCCGGTGTCTGGTCAGCGGCATGTCCTGACTGGTCAGCAGCAACCGCAAAATTCGGCATTCCGCTCCAGTGAGTGCGATGTTCAAATTGCCAACCAGCGCTTCAAAGCGCTGCGGCAGTAGCACAAGGTCATCGAACGTGTAGCGGCCCTGAGTCTGCGTTGTTGTCACCGTTACTGGCACTGGCGTGAACTGCCGGAGCGTGTTGATTAGGTCCCGGGCCTCAAATGGTTTGGCAAGACATGCGTGCACGGCAACCCCAGCGTCGGAAGCAAACTGGTGTTCGCTTTGCGAGGTTTTTATCAGCACAACCGGCGTGTTGGTGGTGTTGGTGGTGTTGGTGGTGTTGGTGGTGTTGGCGAAGAATGCGCTTCGGCCAAAATCTTGTGGTAACAAAGAGGCATCGAGCACTACTGCATCGAACTTCAATGCACGATTTAGGGTATCTGCGGTGACCAGATCATGTGTCATTAATACATCGATTTCGCTTCGCCCAAGCAGGCGCGCTAGGCTGAATCCGAGATCACGATCACCTTCGAGCATTAAGACTTTCATGCAAAATACGTTAGTAAGGAACCTTAGTGCGCTCGAATATAGGTCCACTAGCAAAAAAACGGTACAAGACCGCGGCGCGAGAGCGGAAATGTGTCGACTTGGCCGCATATTGGCCTCGCTGGAGAAGGCCTTGCTGAATACTGCATGCCCGTGGCGGACTATAGGTCTGCGCGGGCCAAGTCCTAACGAATCCTCTCCGCAACTTAATAAAACTTTACATTTTAGCTCCCTAAGGCGTTCGGCCCCTATGCTCTAATCGCCTCAAATTTTTTTGAGGAATACGCGCTATGCCCCCCATCACCTCCACAAAGTTACGTCAGTTGGTGCACGCAATACTGGTCACAACCATGGCGATGCTGGGTGTCACAGGGTGTGGGAGTGATGACAGTGACGGCAGCCCCCAAAGCGGGCTGCTACAGTTGATCAATGGGTTAAACGATACTCCGACACTGGCGTTTGAGGTTCGTGATAGTAACGGTGACGTTATTGGCGTGGAAAATTCCTTTGGGTTTCAGCAAGCCTCGGCTCTGTTAGTTCTCCCGGAAGGTAATTATGAGGTGGAGTTTTCCTTCGATGCCCCGGGCACAGGTTTCGAAGAGTCCCTCTTGATTAGCGAGATTGCCGTGCGTGCAGACACCATAAATTTTGGTCTGTTGGAGGGCGAATTTGCTACTGCGAGCCTGCGTTGGTTAGAGACAGCCGAAAGTGATGTGACTGCGGTGAAAGCTGAAGGCGAAGACGACCTG
>PCCE01000056.1 GCA_002731575.1 Gammaproteobacteria bacterium
CCGCCAGTCGGCCGCCGCCAATCTGCATCATCAGATAGCCGATGTAGAAGGACGATAAAATGTAGCCCTGTGTTTCTAAATTCCAGCCGTAGTCCTCGGCCATTGGAATAATGGCCACAGAAATGTTGACCCGATCGATGTAGCAAACAAATGTCGCTGCAAAGCACATGGCGATTATCGAATATCGAGTACGCCAGAACCCCTCCTTGGTGGCATCAAGTTCAGCCATGCTCCCTCCCGTCGCGTTAGCTTCTCCCTTTCTGGAAACTAACCCATTAAACGGTAACCTGTCGCCCTTCTCACGAACTCAACGTGGGATCCTCAGAGACCACGACGAGGGTTTTACCAAAGGTTCCACCTGCCAACATTTGCCCAAAGACTGCTGGTGTATTTTCAAGCCCAGGGCGTTTGTCTTCCAAGTAGCGAACGTCACCGGCGCGCAGATAGCCGCCCATTTCCTCCAAGAATCGGTCCTGATATTCAGCGACGAAATTACCGACAAAGAGATCGTGTACGGCAACGCGATTGCGCTCGAATGCAGCGTTGCCACGGGTCCGCCAGAGACTGCGGGGATCTTGGTCATCGTCGTTGCCATATTGGGAGATAAGGCCACAGAGACTGATGCGGGCATGGACATTCAGCAGTGGCAAAACCCCATCGAATACCGCGCCCCCAACGTTTTCAAAGTAGATGTCGCAGCCATCAGGACACGCTTGCTGGAGTTCTTCGGCGAAGCGGGGCGAGCGATGCGAAACCACAGCATCGACGCCCAGCGTTTTGAGATATTTAAGCTTCTCATCCGATCCGGCGATGCCCACGACCCGACAACCGTAAAGTCGGCCAAGTTGGCAGACCACTTGTCCAACACCGCCAGACGCTGCCGACACCACCAGTGTGTCGCCGGGTTTCGGCTCACACTGCACCACTAGACCCGCATAGGCGGTCAGGCCCAACATCCCCATGACGCCGATCGCGGTGGAAATAGGGGCCAAAATGGGGTCTATCTTGCGGGGGAACATGTAGCCAAACACATCGATGTTCGCGCCGGTTAAACCCCAAGCCTGCCAACCGTTGGTATTGAAAACGATGTCGCCCTCGGCATAACCGCCCAAGCGGCTTTGCACGACCTGAGAAACAGTGCGGCCATGACAAATGTCGCCAGGTTGCTCTGCACCGCTGCGGCGACGGCCCCACTGATAGGGGTCGAGTGAGAGATAGAGGGTGCGGGTGAGCATTTGATCTGGACCGGGCTCGGGTATGTCTTCGAGTTGCCAGTGAAAATCCTCCGCGACCGGCCATCCGGCTGGCGGCTTTCTGGCCAAACGCCAAACTTCATTGCTCATGCACCAAAACTCCCCAAAAAAAAGGTCTGCAAGGCCTCACCCAAGCTACTGCTAAAGAGCGATTCCCTGCGCCGTCTGTAGATGCCAGTGTAGCCGTTGACCAGGGACCACAGTAAGACGCCTTTCGAAGACAAGTGCGTGTTCCATTGTATAACTACCGCTGGCATCGGGTGGATAAACTGCACTCACGACATGTAAGACGAGGCGGTGAGGGCCACCGAATGGCCCCTCTGCCTCGTGCACTTGAATCTTGCCTTTGTGGGCTGCCGTGATGCGTACTCTGGCGATTGGCAGGTTCGCGTTGTCTGGTATCCAAGACAACCAGCCCATGCCAACGGGCTTGCCGTCGAGCAGCACCTCGCCCTCTACCGCGTTACGTTTTCGCTGCTTTATTTTTTCGCGCAAAACCTCGTGCCGTGCGAGCCACTGCAGCAGGAGCTCTCCCCAAGTACTCACTGTGGGATGCTTGGGGTCGGCGCCTCGATTCAAACCCAAGCCATGATCACCGAAGTTAAAGATATGCAGTTCAGCAGGCACGTTTGCGACGAGCAGGGCATCGTATAACAGCGTCGATTGACTGGCGGGCACCACAGAGTCTTGGTGATTGTGAACAATAAACGTGGGCGGTGAATTGGCGCTCACTTGGGTATCCATAGGCAAGTATTCGTCAGCCTTGCGTCCGCGCTTAGCCCCATTGGTCACTGCGTAGACGGGCACCAAGAAGTTGGGACGACAGTCTTGTCGGTCTATGTCATCTACTAACGAATCCGGCGCTGGCTTATCAGAGGCTAGCGCAGTTGCCAAGGCCAGGTGACCGCCTGCAGAAAACCCCAGCATACCTAGGCGAGTAGGGTCCAAACCAAGGGTCGCTGCGTGGTAGCGCACCAAGCGAGCGGCTCTTTGACCGTCCAATTTACTCACGCTGCTGGGATTCCGCGGCCCAAGCCTGTAGCGCAACACGAAGGCGTGGATGCCAACAGAATTTAACCACTGCGCAACCTGAAGACCCTCATGATCGCTCGCCAGAGTACGATAGCCTCCGCCCGGGCATACAATGACTCCACACCCATTAGGAATGGCAGCCAAATGCACGGTCAGTTGCGGTGATTTCTCTGAATCAATATTCAGACTTGAAGGCGGCTTTTCCCAAAGAGTCCACACCTCGTCGCTCATTGCACCAATGCTCCTATCCTCGCCCTAAAAGTACGCCAACCGATGGTCTATTCGGTGATCAGACCGAAAGTGCCCGTCGTGTCACACTAAATGCGTTACAACAGCATATTTCACAGGAGAGGTTCATGATCTACAACAACGTTATTTTGCGAGCTAAAGACGCCAGCGACATTGGTGAACTAAAAGAGCTTTTGACCACCCAAGCCGAAGTGTCACTCACCGAACCCGGGTGCGAGAGGTTTGAGGTCTATCATTCCGAGGCAGAACCGGCCGTGTTTTTGCTGATCGAATGGTGGGCAACCCAAGAGGATTTGGATACTCATCGAGCCGCTTCACACTTCGTGTCGGTCTATCGCCCAAGTGTTATGCCATTGGTCGAACGATTCCCGCATCCAAGTCAGCGTCTGATCTAAATTTGCAGCACAAGCTATCGAAACCTAGGTTCAAATCTGAGAATCGTTTGGCAGGCGCAGAAAAGTGGTCAGGCTAGGTCGTCTGTCTATTCCCAGCTTGACGAGACATGTTGGCTTTATTGATATTCCAAAACAAAAAAACCCGTTAGCAAGACTAAACGGGCTTTTTGGATGTCAATCGAGGACGCAATGCCTCCCGAACGTGAAGCTACGTTCCGGTGGTGCTCGTAGCAGTCGTCGCCGTGCTCGTTGTAGTGGGCGGTGCAGGCGGCTCAATCACCGGGCGAGCTGGTGTAGTTGTACCGTCATCCTCTGCTGCCAATACAATCAGCCCCACGCGAACGACTCCTAAGGCGTCAGCGGCGGCGACTGAAATGCCGCCAAGTGCTCCCCCAGCTCCTGCTGCACCCCCAGCTTC
This sequence comes from Gammaproteobacteria bacterium, assembly GCA_002731575.1. Lineage (GTDB taxonomy): Bacteria > Pseudomonadota > Gammaproteobacteria > Pseudomonadales > Azotimanducaceae > UBA4421. Next base: position 3,348 of record PCCE01000056.1, read on the forward strand.
TGACGCGCCTTCAGCCGCATGCAGATTAGTTGAACCCAGGGTGAGCAAGGCCGCAACGCCAACAGCTATTGCTTTTTTCTGGAAAGTACCCGCAAGCCAAGTCTCGACATTTATTGTTTTGGTTGCACACACGCAACCAACGAAACGAGGAGGCTTTATATAGCAACGGTTTCATGTGGCCCCAAGGCATTTAGACAACCTGTATCTTTTGGCGGACAAACGGTTGTTTTACGGGGTAGCCAGTGGCTTGGTTCGAAGGCGCCAAGCCACCGATAAGCAACACTAGTGCGAGTACTTGTCTGAATTCGCCAGCATGTAGGCTGCGCCATGCATCTCATTGATGGCTGCATTTTCGCCAAATAGGCGCTGCTTTTGGCCACCATAATTTTCACGGTTAGCCGCCAAAGGCGCCAGTTGCGCCGCGCGCTGTTGAGCCAAGTCTAGCAGTTGCTCAATGTCGCCGACTTGCTCGACAAATCCAGCAGTTTGAGCAGTAGGACCTGTCCAGCGCTTCGCTAGCTGCACCGTTTCAAAAAACACGGATGCTGGTAGTTTGTGTTTAAACAGCGCCAATTCTGGGCTTGGGATCGACAAACCGATCTGCATCTCATTGGCGCACATAAACCCTCGGTCGGCCCGCATAAAACGCACATCGTGACAAAGTGCCGACATGAACCCGGCACCGAAAGCGTGACCGTTTACCGCGCAAATTGTCGGCATAGGGAAGGTTATGATGCGGCTCATGAGCCCCATGAATTCGGGCCCAAAGGCAGCACGATCTCCGGCCGCAGGATGAGCATCAGGATCTTGTACCCAATCCAGGTCTAGACCATTGGAAAAGAACTTCTCGCTTGCCGACGTCGTCACCAGTGCGGCGGGGCCGGTAGATGCCTCAACTTCACTGAGCACCGCGTCGATGGCTCGCACGAAGGTAGTATTCCATCTATTTTCGCCGGCATTGAGTGTCATGGTGAAAACATCGCCCTGACGGTCTAGATCAATCATAAGTTCCCCCTTTCTGGTTTGTTCTGCCCAGCAGTGTGGTCATTGCCAAGCTCTAAGGCAATATGTCCATATCCATGGCCTATCAATCGTCGCAAGCATCGTCGTAACCACACTTGAAGGCATGACCGCGCCATATCACACTCGGAACGGTTATCCATTTCGAAACGCTAAGGGCGCCGCATGAGCCGCAACACCCAATCCCTTTGGGACAGACCCATCGAGTCGACCGCAGTCTCCCTGCTGGAGGGGCTTGCTACGACCCGGGCCATCAGGCGCTATACCGATGAGCCTATTCCCGAAGCCCATCTGCGCGACATCATGTTCTCAGCAACTCGAGCGCCAAGCGGTTCTAATCGGCAACCTTTTCGCTTCATGGTGCTGACTGATGGCAATCGAGCAGCACAGGCGAAGGAAATCATCGCCAAATCGGCGCAAAACATCTGGGCAGAGAAAGAGCGTAATGACGGCTATGCGCAAGGCTCCGGCGCCGATCCGGATTCGCCAAAATCGCGCATGGCAAGAACGATGCGTGGCTACGTCGATAACTTTGGCGCAGTGCCTGCGCTGATCTTGCCCTGCATGATTCGCTACCGCGCACCTGACCCCATGGAAGGGGCATCGGTTTATCCTGCAGTGCAAAACTTGCTGCTGGCCGCGAGAGCCTTGGGTTACGGCGGCGTCATTACCGGCTTTCACAGGCCAGTCGAGCAAGAACTCAAGACCCTACTGAGCATCCCTGAAGAGGTCTTCGTTTCTTGTACGCTAACGCTGGGCAAGCCTCAGGGTGGTCACGGCCCGGTGCGTAGGCGCCCTCTCGATGAATTCGTTTTTACTGATACCTGGGGCTTATCCGCAGATTGGGCCATCGATCCGCCTGGCACACGCTTCACCAGCGCTGGGCCGCCGAAGAAAACTAGCTGAGGAAGACAACATGCTGACGATCTATCACGTGCCCGGCACCCGCGGCGTCAGACCCATCTGGCTCTGTGAGGAGCTGCAGATTCCCTACAGCGTCGTGCCCGTGGATTTTACCCCGGAGTTTAGGGCCAGCAGCGAATGGCGAGCCATGAACCCGGTTGGCAAGGTGCCAGTGCTACGTGATGAACTCGGCGGTGAAAGCGAAGATTTATTAATGTTCGAATCTGGCGCCATGGTTCAGTACATTCTCGACCGCTATGGCAACAGCAGGCTGCAGCCTGCGACCGGTAGTCCTGAGCACGCTCTATATCTACAGTGGAGTTGGTTTGCCGAAGCCACCTTTGCACGGCCCCTAGGTGAGATCGTCAATCACGGCCGAGAATTTCCCGGTGAGCAGCGCATCGACGCCGTGGTTACCGAGATGCAGGCCCGTGCTGCATTGAGCGCCAAAGCCTTGGGCGACGAAATGTCAGACAAGACCTTTATTCTCGGTGAGACATTTAGCGCTGCAGACATCATGCTGGGCTACACGCTGATGCTGGCAGATCGCTTTCTTTCAAACGGGCTGCCCGACAGCGTCATACCCTATTGGCAACGGCTAACCTCCAGGCCTGCATACCAAAAGGCTGTCAGCTAGGAGCTTACATCATGCAATCAAAGCAAACGGCAACAAACCTGCTCTCCACGCCAGCACACTGGATGCCATTCACAGCGAACAGACAGTTCCATCAAGATCCGCGCGTGGTGGTCGCCGCTGAACAAAATCACTACATCAGTCAAGACGGTCGCAGGGTTTTCGATTCGCTGTCCGGATTGTGGTGCTGCGGCTATGGCCACAACCGAAGTGAAATCAGCGCAGCCATCGAGGCGCAGTTGAGTGTTATGGATTATGCGCCCGCATTTCAGTACACCCACCCCGGTGCCACCGCGCTGGCCGAACGCCTCACCGACATGGCGCCAGGTGACCTAAACCACGCACTATTCACCAACTCCGGTTCTGAATGCGCGGATACCTCGCTGAAACTTGCTAGAGCCTACTGGCGCAGCAAGGGCCAACCCACCAAAACGCGATTTATTTCCAGACACAAGGGCTACCACGGTGTGAACTTTGCTGGCACCAGTTTGGGCGGCATTGGGGCGAACAGAAAAATGTTCGGGCAATTGGGTGATGCCGATCATCTGCCTCATACCCTGCAACCTGATTTGGCCTTCACCAAGGGTCAAGCGGACACCGGCGTAGAGCTAGCCGATCACCTCAAGCAGCTGATCACGCTCCATGATGCCTCGAATATTGCCGCGGTCATTATTGAACCCATGTCTGGCTCGGCAGGGGTGATCATTCCACCCAAGGGTTACCTGCAGCGCTTGCGCGATATATGCGACGAAAACGACATACTGCTGATCTTCGACGAAGTCATTACCGGCTTCGGCCGCGCTGGGGAGGCCTTCGGCGCCGATGCTTTTGGCGTGCAGCCAGACATGATGAACATTGCCAAGGGCCTGACCAATGGCGCCATTCCCATGGGCGCCGTGCTGACTTCCAGCGAGATCTACAACAGCATGATGGCCATGGACATACCCGAACACATGATCGAGTTGCCTCACGGCTATACCTACAGCGCTCACCCGGTCGCTTGCGCAGCGGCTCTGGCCGCTCTGAACGTGTTCCAAGACGACCAGATGGTGCAAAGAGCGCAATCACTCGCCCCGGTGCTAGAAGAAACCTTGCACAGTTTGAAAGGACATCCGCACATTACCGACATTCGCAACTTTGGTTTGGCTGGTGCACTGCAAATTGCGCCAAGAGATGGCGACCCCGTAGTTCGACCCTTTGAGCTCGGCATCAAATGCTGGGAGCTAGGGCTGTACGTACGTTGGGGAGGCGATACCCTGCAATTTGGGCCTCCGTTTACAGCAAGCCCAGAGGACGTGCGTTCCATTGCCGATATTGTTGCAGAGGCTCTCGACCAAGTCGCATAGCCTACAACATTTCAAATGGGGTCTGTTCATATTCGCGGCTAATGC
>PCCE01000057.1 GCA_002731575.1 Gammaproteobacteria bacterium
CAACCGCTGTCTGAATTTCATTTACCATGGCCTTGCGGTTGCCGCGCGCCGCCGTAACGGCCCGGGCAATACGCTCAGAGCGCAGCGGATATAGGGCACGAAACGCCAGTTCCTCAAGTTCGCTCTTGATCGTTTGTACGCCTAGCCGATTAGCAATGGGCGCGTAAAATTCCAGAGTTTCACGGGCAATGCGTTTGCGCTGGGAGTCAGACATAACGCCAATGGTGCGCATGTTATGCAGGCGATCGGCCATCTTGACCATAATCACGCGAATGTCTTTCGCCATGGCCATGGCCATTTTCTGAAAATTTTCCGCTTGGGCTTCGTCGCGGCTGGCAAAAATTTTGCTCAGCTTAGAAACCCCGTCAACAATCTCTGCTACCGAGGTACCAAACAGTTCGCCCAGCGTTGCCCGACTGGTCTCTGAGTCTTCGATAACATCGTGGAGTAGGGCAGCCATCAATGACTGATGGTCCATGTTCATATCAGCGAGTATCTGGGCTACTGCCGTGGGGTGCGTGATATAAGCATGGCCAGTACGCCGCCGCTGGCCTTGATGGGCTTGGGTAGCGTAGGCGTGCGCCTGGCGTACTAGGCTGGTTTCGTCGTCGCTAAGATAACCAAGGTTAGCGACTAGGGAGTCAATGGTGGCGGGGGCCGCAACATCAGGTCGCTTGGCCTCGGCCGCCAGTTGGGCGACAAAGTATGACTCTTGGCGAGTCTCAGCCTGCGGCAGGCTCATCGTCTCCCAGTCGACCGGCGTTCAGGTTCGACACACTGAAATCGGTGTTGATTTCTTCGTCTTCGGGAACGATCTCTTGGCTGTCGATGAGCTCGTGGCTCATTACGCCCTTGGCAATTTCGCGCAGGGCAATGACCGTAGGCTTGTCGTTTTCTTCGTCTACGAGCGCCTGAGTATTGTAGTTGCGTAGCGCACGAGCGCGTCGGCTTGCCAGCATGACAAGGTCAAAGCGGTTATCTACATGGTCTAGGCAATCTTCAACAGTTATACGGGCCATCAGCTTCTCGTTTCATCGTTCGGGAAAGAGCCGAAGGATACAGACAGGTCTGCGCCAGCACAACTTTCGCCAGCACCACTTTGGCCTAAATAAGGCTGCGAAGGTTCAGTCGCTGGCTTCGACCAAGGCTTTGACGCTGGGGTTTTGCAGTTGCATTGCTCGGGCCGAGCGCGCAGCGCGCACGATGCTGGCAAAAGTAGCAACGGCCTGGTCGAATTCTGCATTGATCACCAAGTAGTCGAAGTGAACGGCTTGAGACATATCGAGCTTGGCCTCGCTCAGTCGCTTCTCAATGCTTTCAGCAGAGTCTTCACCCCGTGCTGTTAACCGAGCGGCTAACTCCTCATAGGAAGGCGGTAAAACAAAAACGCTTATGGCCTCAGGCATGCTGGCACGGACCTGCTCTGCACCCTGCCAATCAATTTCAAGAATGACGTCGTGGCCCATACCACGCTTGCTCTCCACTTCAGCTTTTGAGGTGCCGTAGCGTTTGCCGAATACGTTGGCGTGCTCAATAAAGCTACCGGCTTCGATCATTTGGGTGAATTCTTCATCGCGTACAAAGTGATAGTTCTCGCCATTTACCTCACCGCCTCGGGCCGTTCGGGTGGTATGACTGACGGAAACGACCAGCTGGGAATCGGCAACAAGGGCGGCGTTGACGATGGAGGTTTTGCCTGCGCCGGATGGCGCTGAAACGAGAAAAAGATTACCGATTTGCATGAGTTATTCTTGTGCTGCGTTGCAGGTGTCTGCGGTTGTTTGAGTGCATTCTAATCAAGGTTGTCTGAGTTTTAACAGGGGCCGTGCTGGTGTTTTTCGCCAACTGGCTGCTCTGCTGGGGCACAAATGCTATAACTTATTCGATGTTTTGCACCTGTTCGCGAATTTGTTCAACGATGATCTTCAACTCGATTGAAGCGCTAGAGGTCTCACTGCAAATGGCCTTGGCCCCAAGGGTATTTGCCTCGCGGTTTAGCTCCTGAGTCAAAAAATCTAGGCGTCGGCCATGGGGACCGGGGCCGCTGATGAGCTGCATGCCCTGCTCGACATGAATTTTCAGTCGGTCTAATTCTTCGCGCACGTCGGCTTTTTGGGCCAGCAAGACAATCTCTTGGGCCATACGATCGGCGTCAATCTTGGTGGCCAGTTCATCGACACGTTGCTGGAGCTTGCGCTGTTGCAAGGCCGGTAGTTCTGCGGCAATAGGCTCGAGGGCGGCAACTTGCTCGCCAATTGAAGTGAGCGCGCTGGCGATGATGTCATGTAGCCCAGAGCCTTCCTCGCCCCGGGCCGCCAGCAGTTGTTGCAGAGCCTCGTCAAACAACTCGATGGCGGTGGTTTCAAGGTGGGTTAGCACTGTATTTGAAGAACCCAGTATGCCGGGCCAAGACAGCAGTTGATGCTGGGTTAGTGGTGCTGCCGCTGGCACTTTTGCACCAATTTGCTCTGCACTTTGCAGCAGCGTGTCGAGGAGGCCGGTATCGATATTCAGTGTGCCAGTCGAAGGTAGCAGGTCGAGCTTCAAGCTTGCGTCGAGTTTGCCGCGGGCTAGCAAGCCTCGCGCCTTGTCGCGCAGGCTTCGTTCGATACTGCGCAACGACTCCGGCAAGCGGAAAGCGGTTTCCAAATAGCGGTGATTGACACTCTTGAGTTCCCATACAAGATGGTAATCGGTGGCTTTGTGCTCGGCTCGCGAGAAGCCGGTCATACTGAACATTTGGCTCATGCAGGGTTGTCTATCGCGTAAATCCCATAGTCTAACGCATCTCGTTGGCATGAGATGGTGTCGCCAAGACAAATTTATATTGTGTCAGCCGTCTAACTTCCTTACCTTTCGCAGCCATTGCCAACCTAGCAGGAGTAACCATGCGACCCAGTGGACGAGCCAATAACGAGTTGAGAAATGTCAGCTTCACCAGACAGTTCACGAAGCACGCGGCTGGGTCGGTGTTAGTGGAATTTGGCGATACGAAGGTGATTTGTACGGCCTCGGTAGAAAATTCAGTGCCGGGATTCTTACGCGGGCGCGGTGAGGGTTGGGTGACTGCCGAGTATGGCATGCTACCCGGTGCAACCAATACGCGTAACGATCGTGAGGCAGCGCGGGGCAAGCAAAATGGTCGCACGGTGGAAATCCAGCGTTTAATCGGTCGTTCCCTGCGTGCCATGGTCGATATGAAAAAGCTCGGTGAGCGTACGATTCGTATCGATTGCGATGTGATTCAGGCAGATGGCGGCACGCGTACCGCATCCATCACCGGTGGCGCGCTGGCCTTGGCCGATGCGATACGCAGCATTCCTGCCGAGGATGCGCTGGTTGGCTTCGTGTCCTCGGTTAGCGTAGGAATTTACAAGGGCACGCCAGTTCTCGATTTGGATTACGCCGAAGATTCCAATGCCGAAACGGATATGAATGTTGTGCGACTGGGCGATGGCTTTATCGAACTACAGGGCACGGGAGAGGCGGCACCCTTTACCAAAACTGAGTTGAACGCCTTAATTGAGTTAGCCGAGGCGGGCACCGAACAACTGCTGCAGCTACAGCAGGCGGCGTTAGGCTAGGGTTTTACTATGACTGCAAAGGAGACCGAGAAGCAGGCCGATGGTCAGCCAGATAAGCATCAGTTCATCGAGTTTTTGGTGCAGCAAAACGTACTGAAATTTGGCAGCTTTACCCTTAACTCCGGGCGCGTTAGCCCCTACTTTTTTAATCTCGGGTCTGTGGCTGCGGGTGCGGCTTTCGCGCAGCTGGGAGCAGCCTATGCGGCAGCCGTGCTGCGCTCTGGAATCGAATTCGACCTGCTGTTTGGGCCAGCTTATAAAGGCATACCGATCGCGGTGGCAACTTCCGTAGCGCTGGCTCAGCAAGGTGTCGATGTCGCAGTGGCATACAACCGTAAAGAAGCCAAGGACCATGGCGAGGGAGGAATGTTGGTCGGCGCGCAAGTGCAGGGCAGAGTGCTGATGCTTGATGATGTGTTGACGTCGGGTAAGGCAATTCGCGGTGCGGCCGAGCTGATTCGGGCCGAGGGCGCGGATATTGCTGGAGTGGTTATTGCCATGGATCGAGCCGAAGTAATGCCCGGTGCAGCCGCTACCGCAGTTACAGAGCTTGCTGCGGATTTGGCCGCGCCGGTGATGAGCATTGCCCACGTCACCGACGTACTAAACTACCTGCATGAAAACTTTGCCGATTCGGTCGCTGTCGGCGCGATGCAGGCCTATGTTGAACAGCACTGTGCAGGTTGAGAACGCTGCTTAAGTGCATTGCCTGAATGCGTTACGCAATGCATGGCTTAAGCAAATGGCTTCCACAATGAGCCTAAGTCGCGAAAATACCACGCTCGATCACTAGCCAGGTTGCTTGCCAATCTTCTGTCGGTTTGTGCTTGAATTCGCTACGCACAAACTGGGCAATTCGACCGTCAATAACAGTCATTAACACCTTGGCCAAGGTATTGGGTTGGTTGCCCGGTAGTGGATCCGTCTGTAGCGCAAGTTCGCGCAAAATCTGCCGCAGCTGAGTTTCAATGCGGTCTAACAATTGACGCATGCGCGCACGCAGTCGATCCGTTTCGCCCTGTAGCGCGTCGCCAACGAAGAGCCTAGCGAACCCCGGGTTGCGCTCCACAAAGGTCAGCACGAGCAGCACGATGTCGTGGCATTTTGCTGGCTGATCTCTCGTTAGCTGACCTCGCATTGGCAGGCTTGAGCTCTCCCTAGCGATGGCTGCCATACGCGGAAAAATAGTTTCTTCAATGAACTCGATCAGGCCTTCCAGCATTTTGGCCTTGCTCGGAAAATGCCGGTATAGGGCTGCTTCGGATAAACCCACTTCTTGCGCCAGCTTTGCCGTGGTGATTTTGCCGCCGGGGTTGGCCTCCAGCATATGCGCTAGGGCCTGCAGGATTTCTGGCTTGCGGCTGGCCCTAGGCATGGTCTGTCTGAGCGCTGAGAATTTGCGTGCCCACTCCCGAGTCGGTGAAGACTTCGAGCAGCAGCGCGTGGGGCACGCGGCCATCAACAATGGTGACGCTGTCGACGCCGCCGGATACTGCGTCCAATGCGCAATCCACCTTGGGTAGCATGCCCTCGCTAATAGTGCCGTCGGCAATAAGCGCCTCTACCTCAGTTTTCTCTAGAGACGAAATAGTCTCTTTGTCCGCGTTTAAAATACCCGGCGTGTTGGTGAGCAGGACCAGCTTTTCCGCGCCCAAGGCTTGGGCTACTGCACCGGCGACAATGTCGGCATTGATATTGTACGACTCGCCCTGTTTGCCAACACCTACTGGCGCGATAACCGGAATAAATTCCGACTGCACTAAGGTATTGAGCACGTCTACCTGAATGTTGGTAATGGAGCCGACATGACCAATGTCGATAATTTCCGGCGCGCTGGCCCCGGCATCATTTGAGGCACTGGTCATCGGCATTTTCTCGGCCTGAATCAGATTGCCGTCCTTGCCGGTCACGCCAACAGCGCGGCCACCGTGGGTATTAATTAGTGAAACAATGTCCGGATTGACGAGTCCTCCAAGCACCATTTGCACAACGTCCATAGTGGCGGAGTCGGTAACGCGCATGCCGTTAACGAACTTGGATTCGATATTGAGTCGAGCGAGCAGGTCGCCAATCTGCGGACCACCACCGTGTACGACTACTGGATTGATCCCTACCAGCTTCATAAGCACCACGTCGGCAGCAAAACTGTCCTTGAGCGCTGCCTCGGTCATGGCGTTGCCGCCATATTTGATCACCACCGTGGTGCCGTGAAAGCGTCTGATGTAGGGCAGCGCTTCAGTAAGAACCTGACTGGTGATGTTGTCATTGGATGCGGTCATAGCGCTGTCCATACTCCTGCAATGGGGTGGTGGCTTGGGTCATGCCATGCCCATGATAGTGCAATTAATGAAATGCCAAAGAGCCGTCAACCTTCTGCAGCTCGGTTTGGAACAAGTTCTGAATTTCAGCCAGAGCGGCCTCGGAATCTGCCTCGAAGCGTAGCGATAGCACCGGACTGGTATTCGATGGCCGAATCAATCCCCAGCCGTTGTCGAAGTCGACGCGAATGCCATCAATGAGAGTCATCGTCCCTTGGCCAAAGTTGCCGGTTGCAGACAGCGCCTGCATCACCGTGAACTTATGCTCTTCTGTGGTTTGAATTTTGATCTCTGGGGTGGTCACAGTCACCGGATATTTTGCGAAGCACTCGTCGGCGCTGGCGGTAGTTTGACTAAGCAGCTGCAGTAGACGGCCTGCGGAAAAAATAGCATCGTCGAAGCCATACCAGTTTTCTACAATACATAGGTGGCCGCTGAACTCGCCTGCCAAGGGTGAATTGGTTTCCTTAATTTTGGCCTTAATATGACTATGACCGGTTTTCCACATCAGCGGTTCGCCGCCGGCTTGGCGAATAACGGTTGGTAGGTGCTTGCTGCATTTCACATCGAAGATAACGGTCTCGCCGGGGTTGCGCTGGCAAATGTCTTCGGCAAAAAACATCATCAGCTTGTCGGGCCAGATGATCTCACCGGCGGGCGTCACTACGCCTAACCGGTCGCCGTCGCCGTCAAAGGCTAAGCCCACATCGGCTCCGGTTTCCTTAACCTTGGCGATAACGTCTTCAAGGTTTTCCGGCTCCGCCGGATCCGGGTGGTGATTGGGGAAGTTGCCGTCTACCTCGCAAAACAATGGCGTCACCTTACAGCCCAAGGCTTCTATTATGTCAGGCGCGATGCCGCCAGCTACGCCATTGCCGCAATCGACTACCACATTGAGTGGCCGGTCGAGCTGGCAAACCGGCAGCATTTGTTCGATATAGGCGGGGACGATATCCGTGTTCGAGGTCTGGCCTTTGCCGCTGCTCAGGGTATTGTTCTGTAGGTTTTGCAGCAGCGCTTGGATACGTTCTTCCGCCAAGGTAACGCCGCCAATCATCATTTTCAGGCCATTGTACTCCGGCGGGTTGTGGCTGCCGGTGATCATAATGCCGGTGCCGGTTTGCAGCTCGTGAGTTGCAAAGTACAGCAGCGGCGTAGGCACTAGACCTACGCTAATCACATTCATACCACCCTCACACAAACCACGACTCAGGGCTGCCTCCAGTCCGGGGCTGGAAAGCCGACCGTCGCGGCCTATAGCGGCAGTTGTTTGACTCTCGGCTCGGGCCGCAGTGGCAAAGCTGCGGCCAATCCAGTAGACCACGTCTTCAGTAAGGTTTTGGGTCGTAATGCCCCGAATATCGTAGGCGCGAAAAATACCCGGATCTATGTCGGCCACTGCGGCGGAGTCGGTCATAGTTTGTTTGGTCCTGTACTGCGGTTGGAAATGTCTAGTGCACTAGGCTTGCTGCGAAAAGATCGGTGATTTGCGCCACGAGTTTTTCTGCAATGGCGGTTTTTGGTTGGCGAGCAAATTCCACTTCACCCTGCTGATGAATCAAGGTTACGGCGTTGTCGCTGTTGTTGAAGCCAATGCTGTGGTCTGACACGTCGTTCACAACGATGGCATCTAACCCTTTGCGCGTGCGCTTGTCTCGAGCATTTTGTAGGGTGTCGTTGGTTTCAGCAGCAAACCCCACAACGACTTTAGCGCGGCCTGTCTGGGCCACGCTGCCAATAATATCTGGGTTTTGTACCAGGGTGAATTGCATTTCGTCTTGTTTGTGCCGTTTGATCTTTTGTGCAGCCGCGTTGGCGGGGCGGTAGTCGGCTACTGCGGCAACCCCGATAAAAACATCGGTGTTTGCCAGATGGGCATGCACCTCATCGTGCATCTGCTGGGCAGTGGTGATATCCACGCGCTGAATGTCGCCATGGGCCTCGGGTACTCCCGGACCAGCAATCACAATAACATTGGCCCCTGCGCGTCGCGCCGCCTCGGCGATGGCCAAGCCTTGCAGACCGGAGCTGTGATTAGAGATATAGCGCACGGGGTCGATGGCCTCACGGGTTGGCCCCGTCGTTACCATCACCTTCCGACCATGCAAGGGGGTGTTGCTTGTGGCATCGGTTGCAAGTTGCTGCTGGGTTAAGGCCATTACCAGGTCTTCGGGTTCGGTCATTCTGCCGGGACCTTGGTCACCACAGGCTTGATCGCCGCTATCAGGCCCAATGATGCGGCAGCCGTCGCCCCTTAGGGTGGCTAGATTGCGCTGTACTGCGGGATGCTGAAACATCTGCTGGTTCATGGCTGGCGCAATGCTGATGGGTGCTGGACTGGCCAAACAGAGAGTGCTTAAAAGGTCTGAGGCATCGCCATTCGCCAAACGAGCAATAACGCTGGCGCTGGCCGGGGCGATAAGTATCTGGTCTGCCCAGCGGGCTAGCTCAATATGGCCCATGGAGGCTTCCGCTGCAGGGTCCCATAGATTGTCGCGCACCGGAAAGCCGCTAACGGCTTGCAACGAGGTAGCGGTCACAAATTTGTGCGCATTTGCTGTCATTACTACCTGAACTCGCGCACCGGCTTCGACCAATCGGCGTACAAGGATTGGTGTCTTATAGGCAGCGATGCCGCCACTGATTCCCAGCAGAATATGCTGTTCTGAAAGGTCAGACATCATGTCGGGGTTGGCTCCCTTCTTATTAGTGATGGGTTAGCAGTAACGAGCGATCAAAGGCAGTGTTGGAGTCGGCAATAGCATGGCAACAAAACCTCTAGAGCAAAAGCGCGGCAAGGTTAACATTGAAGCGGCCAATAGCGTTATGGCTAACCCCAGCGGCATTCAAGATACGCAGCCCAGGCAAAATATTGCGAGCTGGGTTGCAGAGGAGCAGCCTCGGGCGCGTTTGAGCCGCTACGGTGCCGCGCAAATGTCGCGACGCCTGCTGCACGAATTTGGCTGCATAGAGGAACTGCTTGCTGCGCCGCTGGAGCGCTTGCTCGATGCGCGGGGGGTAGGCTTGG